>JBDNFQ010000073.1:0-9675 GCA_041689715.1 Bacteroidia bacterium | reverse complement strand
TAGTGGCTTGGACCTTTCAGTAAGTTTGCCCTTCAATACACTCAGAGACGTGTAGGTTGAAATTTTGTTTACCCCGGTAGCTATCGGAATATATTTGAATGATAATCTCTCGCTGCGACGAAGACGTAGTCTTTTTCCTTACCACTAAGAATGTAAGAAAAAGTAAGATTCCTAGCTTGTTCACCCTTCGATACAACCAAGCTTACGCTTGCCCACTTCCACCACAGCGGATAGACGCCTTGACAAGGTGGTACGATACCTGTTTCGTAGAAGACGAAAACTTAATGTTCTACTAAAAAACTACAGAGTGACTTATCCGCGTCTCCCTCCTGACGAGAACTTGGATTAGCTACATCATCAACACTTAGTGCCTTAGTATTAAAAATTTTACCTTCGCTCTATTGAAAAAGCTTATTCCTTTTAATCAAGACATTAGCAACATCCCATTGCCTAATGCATTTAACGATCCATTCACGGTACAGGATAAGCAGCACCCGCTAGTAGCTATAGCCGTAGCCCGGCTACAGCAGCACCTAACTGCACAAACCGAGTGGCAACATAACTTCGGATTAGGAGGCAAAAATGAAGACACCACGCTAAAACCCATCGGAAAAATGTTGGGTACACTCGTAGTACAAACAGCCGATAAAGAACTAGGATTCTTAGCTGCCTTTAGCGGTAAACTAGCAAACCAAAACCACCACTCCTACTTTGTGCCGCCCGTGTTTGACTCACTGAGTGAAGATACCTTTCTAAACAGAGGCATGCGTGCCCTCAAGGTACTCAATGACGAGATAAAACAGCTAGAACTAGCCGGCTGCAAAGCCACCCAACAACTGATGCCGCTCAAAGAAAAACGAAAAGCCCACTCACAGGGCTTGCAGAGTCAACTCTTTGACGCATACAAATTCTCCAATGCCGCAGGAGAGCTACGCACACCCAAAGACCTATTTACTACGCCACCAGCTGGAGCAGGAGAATGTGCAGCACCCAAGCTACTGCAATACGCCTACAAGCAAAACCTCACACCACTGGCCATAGCCGAATTCTGGTGGGGAGCACCGCCTAGCAGTGCTATAACTACCCGCTCTCACAGAGCCTACTACCCTGCCTGCGAGGATAAATGTAGAGGTGTTTTGGGTTGGATGCTAGAAATTAGTTAGCTAGTTAAGGGGTAGTCCCCCTAGCTATCTGGAGGTTAATCGGTTGACCCAGAGGAAGAGTGGACGGGTAAATGGGTGATAGCTGAAGCAGCACATCGATCCAAATAAACCAGTAAACACGATAATATGTTAGTTAAAACCAACATTAATACTATATTTTAAACTTAATATAGTTAAATACCAACTTTTAGTGCGTTTCAATTATTTTACGTATATTTGTTGGCATATACTTGCATTAAGAAGTAAAATTGCATTTAATTATGGTAAACACCAACATAAACTGGACTCCGCTATCAGACACCGCTATTATAAAACAAGTAGGTGCTTTTATACAACATACCCGATTGCAAAAAAACCAGACCCAAGCACAGCTAGCCACCAACGCAGGGCTAAATCGCTATACCATCGGCCAAATAGAGAATGGAGAATCCATCACCCTCACTACGCTTATCCAATTACTACGAGCATTAGACGCATTGCATGTACTGGAGCATTTTGCTACCACAAATAAAATAAGCCCTATAGCCTATGCCGAGCTGATGAAAAAACAACGAAAACGTGCTAGTAACTCCGATACTATAGTCAACGATCCCAAAGATATAGGATGGTAGATGTAGCCGAAATACGAATTTGGGGCCGACTAGCAGGTGCTATCCGTTGGGATGCAGAGCAGCAACTGGGTAGTTTTCAGTATCATCCAGATTTTATAAAAACAGGGCATGATCTCTCTCCTATTAAAATGCCCCTAGCTCAAGGAGCACGTATTTATACTTTCCCAGAGCTACGAAAAGGGCGTGACCAGACCGAAGACACTTTCAAAGGACTGCCTGGGCTACTGGCAGATGCATTGCCAGACAAGTATGGCAATAAACTCATAGCTACATGGCTAGCTCAGCAAGGTAGACCTGCCAATAGCATGAATCCTATAGAAAAACTATGCTTTATAGGCAATAGAGGTATGGGGGCTATGGAATTTGAGCCTACATCCATAGCTACTACCACTAAAAGTGTATCGCTAGAAATCCATAGCCTGATAGCTACCGCCAAAAAAATGCTCAATGAGCGAGAATCCTTTCTCACAAACCTCTCCCTAGAGGAGGAAAAAGCGATGAGAGATATCCTAAAAATAGGAACCTCTGCCGGTGGTGCTAGGCCCAAAGCAGTAATAGCCTACCATAAAGAAACAGGGGCTATAGAGTCTGGCCAAGGCAATGTACGAAAAGGTTTTGAGCACTGGCTTATAAAACTAGATGGGGTAAGCGGAGAACAGTTTGGCGAGAGTAGCGGCTGGGGCCGCGTAGAATACGCATACTATCTGATGGCCATAGACTGCGGCATACAAATGAGCGAATGCAAGCTGCTACACGAAAACGGAAGGGCACACTTTATGACTAAGCGATTTGATAGAGATGGCAATACTAAACACCATCTACAGACCCTGTGCGGTATCCAACATTTTGATTTTAATGAGATGTATGGCTATAGCTACGAGCAGGTGTTTCAGACTATGCGACTACTCCGTCTCCCCTACCCAGATGCAGAGCAGATGTATAGGCGAATGGTCTTTAATGTGCTGGCTACCAACTACGATGACCATACCAAAAATTTCTCTTTTATGCTACGCCAAGGAGGCCAATGGGAACTCGCTCCAGCCTATGATCTCTGCTACTCCTATAATCCTACTAACCACTGGGTAAGCCAGCAGACACTGAGCATATGCGGCAAGCGACTGCACATCACCACTGCAGACCTACTGCATATAGCCAAAGAAAACAACATTAAAAAAGGCAAGCACATCCTAACACAAATAACTGCTACAGTACACAAGTGGAAGCACTATGCACAGCAAGCTGAGGTACGAGAAGATTTGACTGTGATGATTGAGGGGAATTTGAATGTGTGAGGATTTTAGTCCTATGAGTACACTATAAAATGCCTAAAATTATAAAACACCCCATACTAACTTGACACGACCATCTGGAATAAGAAGTGTCCTTATTGTAGATTTTGGCAAAAAACTAGAATAAGGAGTGTCGCTATTTTAAATTTTTGCAAAAAACTAGAATAAGGAGTGATATCCTCCACGAGATTACAGGATCCAAACGCAATAGACTCTTTATATTTAAGGAGTATGTCGCTATTTTCAAAAGCTAGACGTATAGGCTTCATGCTATGATTCCTACTACTCCTACTTGCCACTGGGTGAGCCAGCAGGGTCAGCTCTTTGACGCATACAAATTCTCCAATGCCGCAGGAGAGCTACGCACACCCAAAGACCTATTTGCTACGCCACCAGCTGGAGCAGGAGAATGTGCAGCACCCAAACTACTGCAATACGCCTACCAGCAACACCTCACACCACTGGCCATAGCAGAATTCTGGTGGGGAGCACCGCCTAGCAGTGCTACAACTACCCGCTCTCATGGTGCCTACTATCCTGCATGCGAGGATAAATGTAGAGGCATTTTGAGTTGGATGTTGGGGTGATAGCTACAATGAAAATAACTTTATTAAATTTGAGGCAAATATGATTTCAGGACTTTATGAAAGCTTGGTAACTAGGCTAATTCAATCAAAATTAGAAACTTTAAATCGAGATAGTTTTTTTGTTAAAGAAATACCAATAGACAAATCAGAAGCTACACACTACTTAGCCACTCACTTATTTGAAACCATAAAGAAAGCCTTAAATACTTTCCGTGGTGAAGATACAATAGAAAAACAGATTCTCATTTGTAATAAGATTGTAGAGTTTCTGAAAGACGAGTTAAATGACGATAACTTTAAGGAAGATTTGATTGATACCGAAGCGAATATACTCAGAGCTGTATTTAAAAAAGTTGATACAGAATTTGCAGATTTGGACCTACACCTTTCTCAAATCACCCCATCAACAAAACTCACTCATAGTGCATTATTTACAGGAGGAGGAAATACCAATATCTCTTTGGAAAGCGAAATTAGAAAAGAGATTCAATCAGCTGATGAAATAGATTTATTGGTGTCTTTCATAAAATGGAAAGGCGTTGTAATTTTACTGAATGATCTTCAAAATTTTGTAAAAAGAGGCGGTGTACTAAGAGTTATTACAACCACTTATATGGGAGCTACAGACGTTAAAGCAATACAAGAACTTAGTAAACTACAGAATACAACAGTTAAAGTATCTTACAATACAGGTAATGAAAGACTTCACGCTAAGGCCTATTTATTCAAAAGAAATACTGGGTACCATACTGGATATATAGGGTCGTCAAACTTTTCAAGGTCAGCATTAACTGATGGTCTTGAATGGAATCTAAAAATCACCACAAAAGAAGTTGGACACATTATTTCACAATTTCAAAAAACATTTAATTCTTATTGGGAAGACAGAGAGTTTGAAGTATTCAAAGAAGAACATCTTGAAAAATTAAGTAGCGTCCTAAATTCAAATAAAACAGGAAACTTACAAGATACTCTTATACCTCTTTTTGATATTACGCCATATAGCTATCAAAAGGAAATATTAGAAAAACTAAGGACAGAACGAGAGGTCCATGGAAGATATCGCAACTTGCTAGTTGCAGCTACAGGAACAGGAAAGACTATCGTATCTAGTTTTGATTTCAAAGAATTCAAGAGAAAAAATCCAAATGCAAAACTTCTATTTATTGCACACAGAGAGGAAATATTGAAACAGGCTGTTGGGACATTTAGAGGAGTGCTTAAGGACAATAATTTTGGCAATTTATGGGTTGGCAATTTCTCTCCGAGTAAATATTCTCAGCTTTTTGCTTCAGTTCAAACTTTGACAAATAAAATAGAAGAGATTTCATTATCCCCAGATTACTATGACTTTATAATCATTGACGAAGTCCACCATATTGCAGCTTCTAGCTATAGACCTATACTAAATTACTTTAAACCAAAAATTCTTCTAGGCCTAACGGCTACTCCAGAGAGAAGCAATGAAAAAGAAAATATACTTGATGATTTTTGCAACAAAATTGGTGCTGAAATTAGGCTTCCTCAAGCACTAAATAAGAAACTCTTATGTCCATTTCAATATTTCGGTATTTCCACAGACGAAGATTTAACTAAAATTAGTTGGAGAAATGGAAGATACTTACCTTCTGAATTAAGCCAGCTATACACTTCTAACAACAATCAAGTTAGAAACGTCATCAATAATCTTGAGAAGTATACCAAAGATATCAATCAAGTATGTGCCTTAGGTTTTTGCGTTACGATTGAACACGCAAAATTTATGTCGGAGAAATTTAATGAAGCAGGTTTAAAGTCCGAGTATCTGACAAGTTCAAATTCAAAAGATCGAGATCAATTAAAATCGAACCTACTCAATAAAGAAATTAACTACCTCTTCGTAGTTGATATATTTAATGAAGGTGTTGATATTCCTCAAATTGATACAGTTCTCTTCTTAAGACCAACAGAGAGTTTAACAGTATTTCTACAACAATTAGGGCGAGGTCTTAGATTGGCTGAAAGTAAGGATTCCCTTACGGTATTAGACTTTGTTGGGAATGCTCGACCTGAGTATAATTTCGATAATAAATTCAGAGCACTAATTGGCAAAACTACTAAATCAGTTTTATCAGAAGTTGAAGACGATTTCCCACACCTTCCATTAGGTTGTTCAATTATTCTAGAGGAGCAGGTAAAATCAACAATTCTTGAAAACATAAAATGTGCAACTAGCCCAAGAAAAAACCAACTACTAAATCGTATTAAAAACTTTCAATTTCAAACGGATTTAAAATTAACTTTACTAAACTTCATTGAATTTACTGAGCTTCCGTTAGAAACTCTATATAAAAAGGGTTCGTGGAATCGATTATTAGTAGAAGCAAATATTCTTGAAGACTTCAAAGAAGACTCTGAAGAAATTATAAGGAAAGCAGTACTCCAAAAGTGGTGCTCGACAGTCTCTAAATCTTATTTTGACTTTATTCTAAGATTATGCAATTCCAAATTCATTTTTGATTATTCGTTATTTAATGACAATGAAAAGAAAATGCTATTAATGCTATATTACGATATCTGGAATTCAAACTCTGATTTCACTTCCATCACAGATGCTTTTCAAAGCTTAAGCAAAGATGAGCACATGATTTCTGAAATATCTGAGGTTATTACCATCCTATCAGATAGAATTTCATTTATGGAGTCTTCAATAAATCTGCCCTTCAAGCAGCCATTAAAACTACACTCACGGTATACAAAAGACCAGATAATGACGGCATTCGAGCTTAGCTCATTTGCAAAAAAACACAGTAATCGAGAAGGCGTTGCAGAGAACAAAGACCTAAACACAGAACTATTGTTTATAGATTTAATAAAGTCAGAAGAAAGTTTCTCGCCAACAACTATGTATGATGATTACGCACTAAGTGAGACTTTATTCCATTGGCAATCACAAAATGGCACTCGAAACGACCTAGGAAAAGGTCTTACCTATATCAATCATAAAAAGGATAATAAGAATATTCTATTATTTGTTCGAGAAAAAGCCAAGAATGAATTTAATAATACAAACGGTTATGTATTTATTGGCAAAGGAGATTTGAAAAAACATTATGGTTCAAAACCTATGAACATTGAGTGGGAGTTACATGAGCCAATTCCTGCATATTTATGGACAGAATCTTCAAAAATGAAGGTAGGTTAATTCATCTACATTGTTTAGAAAAAACAATCACCAAAATGACCAAATACCAAGCTACAGTATATTCACCTACCGAAGAACGATTTAATATCTGGTCTCACGGACTAGGTTTTGTGCTCAGTGTAGTGGGTACTGTGCTATTGCTAGTAAAAACTATAGGCACCAGTAATCCCACCTACATAGTAAGTGCCACAGTATATGGAGCTTCGCTACTTACGCTATACGCAGCATCTACACTCTACCATAGTGCTACTAAACCTACACTCCGCAATCGGCTCAATATCTTTGATCACACGGCTATATACGTTCTCATAGCAGGTACATATACACCTTTTTGCTTGATTACCTTAGCGGGCAAGATAGGATGGATTCTATTTGGGTGCGTATGGTCCTTTGCTCTGGCAGGTGTTATCCTGAAGCTGTTTTTCACAGGCAGGTACGATAGACCAGTACCTTAATGTACGTATTTATGGGTTGTATGGTCTTATTTGCCTTTAATCCGCTCATGGCTAATCTGCCTACTCACGGACTCTACTGGCTACTCACTGGCGGTCTGTCCTATATCGTGGGTGCTGTGTTTTATAGCTTTCCCCAATACGTAAAGTATAATCACGCTATTTTTCACGTGTTTGTGTTAGTAGGGAGTTTGTGTCATTTTACTTCGGTGTATTTTTGGGTGTTGACTACGTAAAATTTAACACTAAGACACTAAGTTTCATATACGTAGTTGCTCATCCTAGCGTTTGATAAAGAAGGCCATTTGTAGCAACTCAAAGTCTTACTTTATTTGTCAAGTTACCAATCAATTGACACGTCTCCTTAGTGTCTTAGTGTTTCAATCTTTTTCTTGCAAACTAACCTCCCCTAGCTTTTCGTTATCTTCGTGAATCACTAATGAAGAAAAACACAACATACTCCCGCACCACAGCCCAAGAAAGCACCGATGCTATACAACGCCTTTTTGTGACGATGCGTCACCTTTTTAACCGTGGCTTCTATAAGCCTATGGGTGTGAGTGGCGAGACACTACGTGAAGCTCTGCTCACCCTTAGTCCGGAGATATACGGCAGCATAGCACAAGAGAAGGTGGAGCTGGATGGCTTACTGTACGTCATAGATCGCCTACCAGAGGGCATAGAAGAATGCAGATTTATCAATCTAACGAGTGAAGAGGGTTACTCAGATACGCATTTCACGCCTATTATACCGCCTAAGCGTAGACGAAACTGCTACCGCATAGACGCAGAGCAGATGAATATAGAAATCACCCGTGGCCGCTCAGAGATATATGATATACTGACCCACCTTACCTTCCTATTCATAGAGAGTCATAAGATCATGAAGCAGGTGCTCATCAATGAAAATGGAGATGTAAACCGAGATTGGCAAAAACTAGAAGCTGCAGTCCTTCAAAAGAAAAATCTGACCAAAGATGAGCGAGAAATAGCTCTCTCTCATACGGCAAATATTCTAGGACGCACATTTAAAGAAGTGAGTGGTGTGTATGCTAAGTTTAGTAGTGCAGACAAGCCTGAGCGTTTTTTAGATATCATCTACTGGCTGGGTAAGTTGGCTCTAGACGAGATACTGCACGAAACTAAACGTACTATCACCTTTAGCTCTGTACTACGCGAAACACTAGGCCAACATATACACGGCGAGCGATGGGCAGATAGTATAAAAGCCCAACTGCATACCCAAGGATTATTGGACAGACCCATACACATTATCAGTGCCAATATGCACAGTGTACAAAACTCGCTCTACGCTCCAGAAACGCTGAAAACAAAACTAAAAGGACAGAATAAACTTCAACTATTTGAGGAGCTGAGTGCTAACTCTAAGCATAGAGATGCGGTAGTAAAAGTAGCTACCAAAGAAGGGATGACTTTTATAAAAGATGAGAGCGGCACCAATATAGACGTACAGATTTTTGATACGGCTAAATACTCCTCTGGTGACTATGCAGCTAAAATAAAAAACCTAGATAACGCAGATAAGCCTGTGATAGTAGTGATGGATTATGCCTTTGGTGAGCAAGCCTACGAGACTATGGACGAGCTGCTAAAGCCTTATAAACCAAATGGAGGCAAGGCAATATACCTCAATGTATCGTCTATCTCCATAATGGGTAAGGCGGGTATTTTGACCGGCGGCAAGGGAGATATTATGATTCCTTCTTCTCACATTTTTGAAGGTACTGCGGATAATTATCCTTTTGAAAACGGACTCAAGATAAGTGATCTGGAAGGACACAATATAGGTGTGTACGACGGTGCTATGATATCTGTGCTGGGCACATCACTCCAAAACAAAGATCTTCTTCGCTACTTCAATAGAAGTACCTGGGGCGTAGTAGGCCTAGAGATGGAAGGTGCTCACTACCAAAAAGCAATACAAGCTCATAGTAGAGTACGAAAGAGTATACGCACAGATGTATGTGTGAACTATGCGTACTATGCCAGTGATAATCCGCTAGAGACAGGCAGCACACTGGCCAGTGGTGGTCTGGGTACTACCGGCGTGAAACCCACCTACTTAATTACGGAAATAATACTAAAGCAGGTGTTTGGTTCTTCTCTGTAAAGTCTATTCTCGGTACAAAAGCATCTTCGAGTGATGGCTTGTCTGTTCTCGGTACAGCCTCATCTTCGATGAGAGCCACTCGAACTGACAAGCTTCTTCGCGATTGCCTTTCGGTTGTCGGGGCGTTGTCACTTCGAGTGATATTCGCCAAAGGCGAAATCGTACCGAGAAGTGAACAAGCTTCTTCGCGATTGCCTTTCAGTTGTCGGGGCGTTGTCACTTCGAGTGATTTTGCATCAGCAAAATTTTACCGAGAAG
>JBDNFQ010000072.1:0-15617 GCA_041689715.1 Bacteroidia bacterium | reverse complement strand
GCCAACGGGCATACTGGAAATGTTATCAATGATATCATAGCAGGAGGATTCTCCATTAAAGCTATGAAATATCTTCACTTGTCTAAAGAAAAAGCAGAAGCTTTTTACGGTATTCACCGTGAGCGTCCTTTTTTCAATGACCTAGTTAGCTTTATGACTTCTGGTCCTATAGTGGCTATGGTATTGTCTAAGGATAATGCGGT
This sequence comes from Bacteroidia bacterium, assembly GCA_041689715.1. Lineage (GTDB taxonomy): Bacteria > Bacteroidota > Bacteroidia > NS11-12g > UBA9320 > UBA9320. The sequence goes on along the minus strand of JBDNFQ010000072.1, from coordinate 15,414 downwards.
TGCAGACTTTAGAACACTAATAGGAGCTACTAACCCAGCAGATGCTGCCGAAGGTACTATTAGAGCTAAATATGCTAAGAGCATAGATGCTAATGCTGTACACGGAAGTGATAGTGATGAGAATGCAGCTGGTGAAGCTTCATTTTTCTTCTCTTCTTTCGAGATGTACTAGTACCTCTTCCCAAATAAAATTTTTATTAAAAAACCGACCCCTAGGGTCGGTTTTTTTTGTGGGTTATCTATTCTGCTTATTTATGAACTTATTATGATATTGTCCAGCATAATATCACAAATACTCTCTACCCGTACTCTAGGTTCTAATCCGCCTTTAGTGTAATTAGCTTTTTCATTGTAGTACTATTTTATGTGTTTCGTAGTAACCGTCTGTACGGTATATTTTTACAAAATAGACGCCAGCAGATAAGTTCTGCACGTTTATACCATTTGTAAAACTCCCCTTGTCAAGGGTACTTCCACTAACATCCATAATTTTATACTTGCCAGCTATCACATCTCTTACATAAATCACATCGTATGCCGGATTAGGATAAAGCTGTACTTTTTTTAAAGTAGAAGTAGGCTTCGTACTAAGGACGGTAAGGGATTTGGAGAACGCACAGTTCTGATCTTCAGTGACGGTCCATTCAGAACCGTCCATACTCCGGATATCATCATCACGGCAATACGCCAAATACTGTTGATTTACATCTACCAGACTAAATACAGAAGTATAATCTACACCATGATTTAGCTCTCCCACATTTTCTATCCATACAAAATCTCTATACCCTATTGCTTCTAGATCTTCTGTATGAAAAAATAGCTGTTTATGATCAAATGCCATTTTAACAGAGTCTATAAAATACTGTATGGATATCGTTTCATTGTTGACATTAGTTTTGGCAGAGAATGAATCTCCTACTCCGAAGGATTTGGAAAAAATAAAAACAGTATCGTAGCCACTTTCTTGGTTTAGCCGAAGTGATAGGATAGAGTCATTTAGAATCAATATACTATCGCTACCCAACTCATAGGATTCCTTAGTTGATGTTTTAGAGACACTATTTAATTCTACCAAATAACCGCCAGTTCTAATTGTAGGACCATTCTCATTAATAGTTTTGACTAGGTAAGTGGTATTCTCTCCAAAATACTGTCCCTGGGCAAAAAGGGAAGTAAACAATATCAGTATACTTAAAATGTTTTTCATTGTATGATTATTTTATGTGTTTCGTAGTAGCCGTCTGTACGGTATATATTCAGATAGTAGACGCCAGCAGGGCAGTGGAGCGTTGATGAGTGAGCAGTGAAAGGGTCGTTTATCGTAAAATGTACCACTCTCCCTTGCATATCAAAAACTTCTATCTTATCTGGTTTTTGATTATTGGAACTTGTGATTGGGATATACAGTAAAATATTCTTGTTTTGCTTGCACCTCATCCGCACCTATCTTATCATTGAGCATTAAGCTTTGGTGTTATAACCAACATTAATGCTACGCCGTATATTACTCGTAAAAGTCTTTTTATTTTATTCATAACTATTTAAAGATTATAAACTTATTAAAGTGAGAATATGGATAAGTTTTTGTCATATCTGTTAAAAGCAGGGTGTCACCTCTAAGACTTACCTTGTTCAACCAATTGTTATCTACAAAACCTATTTCACCAGGACCTATATAATGTAAATTAATACTATCAGAAGAAAATAACTCAAAGGAATATATTGATGTCCGACTTGACTTATCAAATGTATAGGGCGGATTAAATATAATTGAATCATCCGTAAATACTAAATAATCACGCATATAATCAAAAGTACCGTCAGGTAATCTGCCAATGACAGAATCCAAACTCATCCAGCTACCTAATAAATTCTCTATTTTAACTGAGTTTACTGGTTCAGGGGTTTTATCCCCACATCCAAATGCTGCAAATAAACATATCCCACATCCTATTAATAAATTTTTCATTGTGTTAAATTGTTAAAATTAATCTGTTAAAATCATTTTTTTAGTTGCTATTTCCTTGCCATCTGCTATCAGACTATAGTAGTACATACCTGCGTTTAGCTTGTTTTTTTGTATGGTAATACTCTGATGTCCTTTTTCACTTAAAACAAATCTATCTATTTGTTTTCCGTTAAAATCATAGATATACAGTCCTGCATGCACTACACCATCACTCAGGTAATATTTTATTTCCGTTTGCTGATAAAATGGGTTGGGTTGGTTCTGTTCCAGTGTAGATTGACTCTCTGTGTAACTTTCGCCTCCAGATACATTACCCTTTTCATTATTCGGTGTAGTTGAGTTACAACAATTACCCTTTACCATTTCCAATTCTGACTTCAAATCAATAATGACATTATTTTGCTCTTTCATTGCTGCCACAATCTCGGGTATAAGTCCGATGTAATTCAAAGAATACCGATCATTTTCATTGTCATAAACTACAAGATTAGGATATTCTATTTGTAAATCTTGTGCTTTAAAACCTACATGATTCTTAGCAGCGTCTTCCGTTCTTTTATTTATAGCTTCAGAAACTTTTTCGTCAGGTGAAAATTTATAATCATACGTGTATGGTTGCAGGCTTAAAATACGGTCTAGTGAATTACTAACGGGTTTTAAATTAGTTTTTAAACGGGCGTCTGATGTAATAAGTACACTATTGGCATAAAACTGATTAGAATACACACGCCAGAACTGAAAACCTGGTCTCCCAAGCCAATATGTATTTCCCCATTGTGGTTCCATTATTGGGTCTTGATTCGTTCCGTTCGTGTATGTTACAAAGCCGGCACCTGTATATTGATATCCAGGTGTTCCATTTCGTGGATTTTGTCGCACAAACATTCTATGGAAAACATCTAATTCCTGAATTGGTGTTTGACCATAGTGGTCACCTAAGGCTATATCTCCATTGACTTGCATTTTAATCTGTGCTGAAGAAATAGTTGTAAAAGCAAGCATTACTGCTAATGTTAAAGTTTTTTTCATTTTTATTAGTTATTATATTTTTAATTGGAAAGAGAAAATACTTCGCCATCACCCTAAAACGAGTTGTTTATCCAACAGCACTATACCTTCTCCGAAAAACATTACAACTTAGGACTTTTGGGTCAATTGTAATCTAAAGCTTCAATACGATAATAGTTATTTTTCTTTTGAATAAAAAAATTTGAATAAAATAGGTAAAACGCTGCAAATAAGCAAGTTGTGTTTGAATTTTTTGTTCACGGTCAGCGAACCCTATTACTCCTAAAATGCAGCTGGTGAAGCTTCATTCTTCTTCTCTTCTTTCGAAATGTACTAGAACCTGCATTCTAAATTAAGATTTAATCCCGGCTGATATTTTATTGGTCGGGATTTTTTTATACTTAGTGGTATATAGTGATATACTGCACAATAAATATGTACTTTGGTCCTTTATATAGTAGTGCTCTACACTTGGCAAAGAATTTGCACTTTGGAGTACTACATACAATTTTTGAAATAATATATGAATATCAATAAATCATTCTTCCTTATCGCTCCTATGCTATTTGTAGCATTTGGTTTTTATCTAAAAACACAAGACGAAGGAGAAGACATACTTCTAAAAGCTGTAACCGCGAGTTTACAAGGAGCACATTATGATCCTGCTGTTATAGATGACGAATTCTCTGAAAAGGCATACAAACTATACCTTAAAAATATAGATGCCAACAAGCGACTACTATCCAAGGCTGATGTAAAAAAACTAGAAAAGTTCGAAAAAGAGATAGATGATGAAATTAAAAATGGCACGTATCATTTTTTTAACTCTTCATTAGAAATAATAAACGAGAAAACGATACTCACCGAACAGTTTTTCGAAGAAATACTGGCACAACCCTTTGACTTTACGGTAAACGAAGATGTAGACTTTGGTGAAGATATACCTTATGCTAAAAATGAAAAAGAATTGAAAGATAGATGGCGTACCTATTTGAAATACAACGTACTAACCAAGCTATACGCTGACCAACTAGCTCAAGAGAAAGCCCAAGAAAAAAGCGATACTGTTTTTACTCCAAAACCTTACGACACATTGGAATACAATGCACGTAAAAGTGTCTTAAAAACCCATAGAGACTATTATGCAAGGCTGAAAAGACTGGAACGTAAAGACCGTCTATCTATGTATATTAATAGTATTACCGCAGTTTACGATCCGCACACCAACTATTTTCCGCCTGCAGATAAAGAAAATTTTGATATTCAAATGAGCGGGCAGCTAGAAGGAATAGGTGCTCAACTACAGGAAAAGGACGGATATATTAAAATAACCAATATAATACCGGGCGGCCCATCGTCTCTACAAGGCGATTTGCAGGCAAATGACCTTATAATCAAAGTAAAACAAGAAGGAGAAGAGGCTGTAAGTATACTAGATTGGCGAATAGATGACGCGGTAAAAATAATACGAGGAAAAAAAGGAACTAAAGTTACACTTACCGTTCGCAAACCAGATGGTGCTGAGCAAGACATCACTATAACTCGAGATGTTGTAATTTTAGAGGAAACATATGCAAAGTCTCTTATATTAAATGATAACGATAATGTAAAAACCGGGTATATCTACTTACCTAGTTTCTATGCAGATTTTAGAAATCCTCGTGGTAGATTTAGCTGGAAGGACGTTAAAGAAGAAGTAGAAAAACTTAAAACTGCTGGCGTAAAAGGGATAATTCTTGACCTTAGAAATAATGGTGGCGGCTCACTAGATGACGTAGTAAAAATGGGCGGCCTCTTTATAGACGAAGGACCTATAGTACAAGTAAAAGAGAAAGGAAGAAAAGCACAAGTGCTAGCAGATAGATATGCTGGCTCAGAGTGGGACGGAGCTCTTGTAATAATGATAAATGAGTTTAGTGCTTCTGCTTCTGAAATAATGGCTGCCGCTATGCAAGATTACGGTAGGGCTGTCATCGTTGGGTCTTCTTCTTCTCACGGTAAGGGTACGGTGCAGCGTTTCTTAGACCTAAACCAAACTATTAGGAATAAAAACATACCCGATCTAGGGAGTATAAAACTCACTATCCAAAAGTTTTATAGAATTAACGGAGATGCTACTCAGTTAAAAGGCGTAAGCTCAGATATACTGCTGCCAGATAACTATATGTATATTAAAACTGGGGAGAAAGAACAAGACTATCCAATGGCTTGGGACCAGATAGAAAGTGCTAGCTACGATAGTAAGAGCTACCAAGTGAAACGTTCTGTTTTTGAAACAAGTAAAGCCCGTGTGCAAAGCAATGAGACTTTTAAATTAATAGAAGAGAATGCACGCAGATGGGAGAAGCAAAGAGAGTCTAGAATGTACCCTCTTAGCTTGGCTAAGTATGCAGAACAAGAAGAGCAAGAGAAGAAAGAGGGAGAAAAATTTGAGATTTTAAATAAACTTGAGATTAGCGGATTTAAAGTGACCAATATTTCTTCAGATTTAGAAAAAATAAAGACGGAAGAATCTCGAGTAAAACGAAACGAGGATTGGATAAAAAGCATACTAAAAGACCCTTATGTATATGAGGCATTACAAATAATTGAGGATTTGAATTAGCGAATTCAATAGCAGCAATAAAAAAGGCTCTCGTTATGACGAGGGCCTTTTTTATTGCTTCTTTCTGCCTGATATTACGTGCTTATCTAGTACAGCTTTTCGTCCGGCTTTCACCTCCTTGGACCCTTTATTTCCCCACAGCTGTTCTCTAGCTACTTTTAGTGATGCCGTGACGTCTATCATAGGGGCAGGATACTCCGTTTGTATCCCAAACATCACCCGCTCCATTTCGTTCACCTTCCAAGGTTCGTGAATATGCTCATTAGGAAAGCTAGCCAGCTCCGGGATCCATTTTTTGATGAAAATGCCTTCTGGATCGTGCTCTTGTGACTGTTTTATAGGATTATAAATACGTATGGTATTAATCCCAGTCACAGACGCTTGCATCTGAAACTGCGGATAGTGTATCCCTGGCTCAAAATCGGTAAATTGCCTAGCCAAATGGTGCACTCCATCTTCCCAGTTTTGCAATAATGCGTGCGTAAGAAAAGACACGAGCATACTCCTCATCCTAAAATTTAAATAACCTGTCTTGCATACACATCGCATACACGCATCTATAAGCGGAATACCTGTAGTACCAGATTCCCACCGTTGTATATACTCCTGATTAGATTCTCTTTTGAGATACGTATACGCCTTGTTTTGTGGCACGTACTCCATTTCTATTTCCTGTTCAAACTTTTGGATAAAGTGGCAGTGCCATCGTAGTCGGGATAAAAATGCATTTAGATTTCGTTTATTCCCCTTCCCTTTAGCTCCGTACGCAGCTTGATATACCTGTCGTATACTCACACTACCCCAAGCTAGGTGAGGAGATAGCCTGCTACACGAGTTTCTGCTCTGTGCAGGCTTAGAAATATGGTACATATACTGAGCAGATCGTATGCTCACAAAACTCTGCAATAACTCCCGAGCCATTGCCACTCCTCCCCGTTGTATATTCTCATCCAGCACCAATTCTTTAAAGTACGTAGGCGTGAACTCCTCTATTTCTGGTCGTATGGATTTCAGCACAGATAAGTCTGCCACTATTGATGGGGCATGCATGTACGCATACCACTTCTGCACCCAGTCTTTTCTATTTTTAACCCCACGTACGATTCCATTCTCCTGATATTCACTCCATATTATCTTTTCACTATCAGCCCATTGCTTGAATATCTTATCTATGGCATACGAAAAATTAAGTCCGGTCTCTTGATGTGAGTACACATGCTGAATAGCATACTGAGAATCCAATAGTTGGAAGATTTCTAATGTGCTTCCTTCAAGTACAAGTAGCTTATGCCCTACACCACTTAGAGTGCGAGCCATGTCCTTCAAACAGTCTCTGACAAACTGCCAATGGCGAGCAGTATAATGCACGTCATTAAGATACTCAGAATCAAGGATGTATAGCAAAATTGCAGGAATATCATCTTCAGCCGCTTTTTGCAACGGAGCGTGATCCGCTAATCGTAAATCACGTTTAAACCATACTATATTGACTTTTTGCTTATCCAAAACTCCTTACGCAAGTTAACGAAGTAAGTGAAACAATGTTCACAAAAGTGCCCCTAAACCAAAAGGATTTTCCCGTGTTTAATTAGTATGACAAAACGCGTATTAATAGTAGGAGGAAATACCGGAATAGGAGCAGCTTTAAACGAGCAGCTATTAGCCGAGGGTGCAGTGACTATACTTATCAGTAGAAATCAGGGAGGAGTAGATGTACTCGAAGAAGAACCCAATTTCCCTGTTATAGAAGGAGGCATTGACGCACTCATATATTGCCCCGGAAGCATCAACCTAAAGCCATTCAGGGGATTGAAACTCTCTGATTTTCACCATGATATGGAAGTCAACTACTTTGGTGCGGTGAAGACTATCAAAAATTATCTGCCTAACCTTAAAGAAGCAAAAGAAGCCAGTATAGTATTATTTAGTACTGTAGCGGTGCAAAAAGGAATGCCTTTTCACAGCAGTATAGCGGGTGCAAAAGGAGCAATAGAAGGGCTTACCAGAGCACTAGCAGCTGAGCTAGCTCCCAATATACGTGTAAACTGTGTAGCTCCTAGTCTTACAGATACGCCTCTAGCAGAAAAACTATTGAGAAACGAAAAGCAACGTGAAGGTGCTGAGCAGCGTCATCCACTAAAAGCCATAGGACAAGCTACTGACATAGCACATATGGCTGCTTTCCTAATTAGTGATAAAGCTCGCTGGATGAGTGGCCAAATCATAGGTGTAGATGGTGGTATGAGTAGTTTGTCTAACGGATAGCTATCGGTACACTTCTCGGTAAAAAAGTGTCGAAGACACTTTCACTCGAAGTGACAAGAGTACACGATAGGTTGTCGGTTCGAGTGTTTTAAGCTCTGCTTAAGATCTATCGAGAACTGAACAAGAATAAGACTTCTATGTGCGAAAGCGTCGAAGACACTTTCACTCGAAGTGACAAGAATAATAAAGGATAAATGCACAAAAAGACAAATCTCCCCTCCAAAGTGTGCGTGACGTGTGAATTACCATTCACGTGGCGAAAGAAATGGGAGAAAAACTGGGACGAAGTAAAATACTGTAGTGAACGCTGTAGAAGAACTAAAAAATAAACGAATTGTACATTGGTTTAGAAAAGACCAACGTGTCTCAGACCATGAGATATTTTCAAGGCTTGACGAGTTTGAAAAGGTTACGGCATTTTATGTACTGGAAAAAAAGTATGATGATTCGCATTCCCTAGGTTTCCCTTGGATAAGTGACAAACGTAAAGCATTCCTGAATGAATCTCTCATTGAGTTAGCTGCAAAATTAGACGTACTCCGTGTTGATTTTCGAATCTTTAATACAATTCAAGACTTAGACGCTAGCAAAATGCTAGGAACAGATATTCTTACCTATCAAAAACTATATGGTACAGAAGAAAGAAAGCAGGAAGAAGCCATTTTAAACCTCCATGCTGCTGCGGTTTTCAGTTTTGACAACTTCACACTGGTAGACAAAAACAACCTGCCTTTCACATTGGCACAAATGCCAGATACGTTCACTCCTTTCAAAAATAAAGTGGGTAAATACGGTAGTTACGCTGAAACCGTATCCCTCCCTGAGTTACCGATTAATTCCATATCCTTTGAGCTACGCGGAGGAGAGAATCCTGCATTGAATAGGTTGAAATATTACTTCAATGACAGCAATCTAATAGCTACATACAAGGAGACTCGCAACGGTATGGTAGGTACAGACTACAGCAGTAGACTGAGTCCATGGCTGGCATTGGGAAACATCTCTGCTCGAACCGTTTTCGACTATATCGTGCAGTATGAAAATGATGTAGTCTCCAATGAGTCTACCTACTGGCTCATCTTTGAGTTGTTATGGAGAGATTTCTTCCAACTTCAACTCCAAATCCACGGAGACGCATTCTTTCAACGCAAGGGGATCCAGGGAAAAGAAATACGTTTTCGCCAAAACGAAAAGGTATTTTGGATATGGGCCAACGGGGAAACTGGAGATGATCTGGTAGATGCTAATATGAGAGAACTCAACACTACAGGATGGATGAGTAACAGAGGTAGACAAAATGTAGCCAGTTACCTGATACACGACTTAGGTACAGACTGGCGGTGGGGAGCAGCATACCTAGAGAGCCAACTTATAGACTATGATCCAGCAAGTAATTACGGCAACTGGATGTACATAGCCGGGGTAGGAAATGATCCACGTCCGTTCCGTAAATTCAATACACAAGGACAGGCAGAACGGTACGATGAAGACGGCAAGTACAGGAAATTATGGCTAACATAGTAGGAGTAGATTACGGAGCTAAAATGAGTGGCAATACTGTGCTTGCTCATTATGTGAATGGTGAAATACACTTTAGCCAAGTAGAAAAGAAAAAAGACGCAGACGCCTGGCTTACTAAGGAGCTAGAGACACTCCAAGCCGATGTAGTATATCTGGATGCTCCGCTTAGTTTGCCAGCCGCCTACTTTGGTAATGGAGAAAGCTACCATTACCGAGAAGCAGATAAAATCACCCGAGCTATGTCACCTATGTTTTTAGGCGGCCTTACCGCCAGGGCGATGAGCCTAAAAAACGCATTGACAGACTTGACCTTTCACGAAATATATCCTGCTTTCTTCCAGTCAGAATTAATACAAAGCATTCATTACAAAGAAGATATAAGTTTATTCCTGCGTGATGTGGTAGCCATAGAAGATTTTACTTTAATGGAACAACCCACCAACTGGCACCAAGTAGACGCACTTATGGCTCTACTCATAGGCACTAGACATCAGGAAAATAGACATCGAGCGATAGGAAACCCAAAAGAAGGAATCATAATCATATGAAAAAAGTAGGACTCATATTCCCACACCAACTCTTCAAAGAATCTGAAGTAGTGGCAAACTGCGATACCGTATACATCCTAGAAGAGGAACTTTTCTTTACGAAATACTCGTTTCACAAGCAAAAGCTTGTTTTACACAGAGCCAGTATGAAATACTATGCTGATTTTATATCAAGTAGCACTACAGTTAAGTACATACAATCAACTGACTATCTAGGAATTGAAAAAATACTAGAAAGCCAAAAGGAAAACGAAGTACATTGCTACCATACGGATGATTATCTACTGGAACGTAGGATAAATCGATATGCCAAAAAACATGCTGTACCTCTAGTACGCTATACTAATCCTAATTTCATTAATCCAGAAAGTGAAGTACGGGATATGCTTTCTAAAAAGAAAAGCTACTTCATGGCTAGTTTCTATGCCGAATCTCGCAAAAAACACGGTATCCTATTAGAAGACGGAGATAAGCCAATAGGTGGCAAGTGGAGTTTTGATGCAGACAATAGAAAGAAAGTACCAAAAAGTACAATCATTCCAACAATTAAAATACCTGCGTCCTCTAGTTATGTAGACGAGGCCAAAAGATATATAGAGGACCAGTTTGAAGATAACTACGGAGATGTAGACCAGTTTTATTACGCCATCACTCATTCCGACGCAGAAGAACATTTACAACGCTTTATAAGTGAACGACTTACGCTATTTGGCGACTATGAGGACGCGATGGTAGCAGACGAACGCTGGCTATGGCATTCTGTACTGACACCTATGCTCAATATAGGTCTACTCTCTCCTAGGCAAGTAATCAATGAAGTACTAAAAGCACACGAGACGCACCACTTTCCACTCAATAGCTTAGAAGGGTTTATCCGTCAAATACTAGGTTGGCGAGAATTTATACGCGGCATCTACTCACTAGAAGGAGTAAAACAACGGACCACTAACCATTTTGGCTACTCGCGTAAAATACCAGAAAGCTTCTGGACAGGAGATACGGGTATAGTACCCCTAGACCAAACCATAAAAAAACTACTAAAAACGGGCTACTCTCACCACATAGAGCGGTTGATGCTCTTTGGTAACTTTATGATGCTCTGTGAGTTTGATCCGGATGAGGTACACCGCTGGTTTATGGAAATGTACGTAGACGCCTATGACTGGGTGATGGTGCCCAATGTATATGGAATGACACAATATGCCGATGGTGGACTAATGACTACCAAACCTTATTGTAGTGGCAGTAACTATGTGCTCAAAATGAGCGATTACAAAAAAGGAGACTGGTGTGAGACATGGAATGCACTCTATTGGAGATTCATCCATGTGAACCGCGAGGAGTTTAGCAAAAACAGACGAATGGGTATGATGGTAAACCTTGCCAAAAAGATGGAAGGACCCAAAATGGACGTGCATTTGGATCGAGCAGAAGCTTTTTTAGCGGAGCTAGATAAAGGTTAAATTGACTTCTTATCCAAATTAGCGGATGTCCTTACCAACCCACTGACCAACAAGAAATAAAAGCAACACTTGAGCTATCTTCGTACTATGCCTTTCAAAACTGCAGAACAATCACAGATTACACTCTCACAACTTATGCTTCCTTCACATTCTAATTTTAGTGGAAAGATACATGGTGGTCACATCTTAAATTTGATGGATCAAGTTGTATTTGCTTGTGCGAGCAAGCACAGCGGAAACTACTGTGTCACCGCTTCTGTAAACCGAGTAGATTTCCTACATCCCGTGGAAGTAGGTGAAATACTGACGCTACAAGCATCTATAAATTATACAGGACGGACCAGTATGGTAGTGGGTGTACGTGTAGATTCTGAAAATATACAAACAGGAAAGTCGAATCACTGCAACTCTAGCTACTTTACTATGGTAGCTAAGGACTCTGACGGTAAAAACATAGCTATACCAGGACTTACACTAAATGACAAAGAAGACGTAAGAAGGTATGTGAGAAGTATAAAAAGACAGCAAGAAAGAAATGCCAGAGATTCTAGATTTACAGAAGAGTACTTCCAGATGAGTGAACACCTAGACCTCTTGGAAAATCATAACGTGAAGTTAGACGGCAACCTAATCAAGTCTAACTGAGTAAACGTCACTATTTTTACGGAGAATTCCCTTTACCACAAATGCTCCAGGCTCGTTGATAATCTCCGCCAAAGTAAAAGAGGTACAACTTTTAGGCAGAGCTTCAAAAATCATTGTAAATCGTTTGGTCTCTCCCGGAGCTAGAAAGTACCAGTTCGGCTGATATACTATGCCTAATGCCTTCATCAATGGTACTTTAACACCTGTCGCATCGTCTATCAGAAATGTCTCTTTCCACACCCGTACACCCATCTCTCCGAAAAACACCTTTGGGTCATTGTAAAATGAGCAATGCACAATCACTTGACCTTCTTCTTGAAGCTCAGCAAGGATATGTGAATCTATGGCTATTTTGGTATTTTCTTCTATGAGAGGCATTAGCAAACGAAAGTAAAACTTTTACAAATAAAAAAGCCTCCAACTTTCACTGACGGCTTTTAGTAGTGGGCCCACCTGGACTCGAACCATGGACCACCTGATTATGAGTCATCTTACTATTGGAGCGAAACAAATACATTTGTATTGATTATCAGCGATTTACAAAATATTACTGATAAAATGGACCAAACAAAACCATATAAAACCACCATTTGTTTGCGAGATGTTTGCGAGAAAATCGTATCTTTGAGGTATGAGTTTCTCCTGCTACATTCACCAAGACACCCGCAAAATAAGGAAAGATGGAACCTATCCCCTTATCATTCGGGTTTCTGTCATTCGAAAAACTTTTAGTTTTAAGACGGATATTAATATCAATCAAGCTGATTGGGACGCTAAAAATCATAAAATCAAAACCTCCTCGAAGAGTATCGACAATGTTACAAGGGCAAATAAATTCCTAACTCACTGCCTTACTAGCACCCAAAAAGTACTATTTGAACATTCAGAAAAGGGGACTCTTACATCCACGCCTTTACCCGAAATCAGAAAGGAGATCACTACTATAGTATTTGGCGATACCAAAAACATAACCCTTCAGTCATTAATACAGGAGCATATTGAAACAATGAATAAACAAAAAAGGTATGGCAATGCTAGGACCTATGCAGAGCTCGAAGTGTTTCTCAATAAATATTGTGGGACTTCCAAGATCCCAGTTACTCATATTTCGTTCAAATGGCTATCTAAACTAGAAACTGAATACCTTGCCAATGGAAACAGTTTAAATGGCTTAGGAGTGCGATTAAGGGCTTTACGGGCATTGATTAACTACAACAGAAAGCTTGGAACTATCGACTCTACCTTTAACCCATTTGATAACTACACCATCAAATCTCAAAAAACACGTAAACGAGCATTGACCAAAGCAGATTTTGACAAATTGCTGAATGCCGACACTTCTGATTTTACAATACCTATGCTGCGTGGTCGTAAGATGTTCCTCATAAGTTACTATCTCCTTGGTATTTCTTATCACGATTTAGCTATGCTGAAATTAAGCAATATTGTAGAAGGCAAAGTTCAGTATAGAAGAGCCAAAACAAAGCGACTATACTCCATCAAAATAAGTAAACCACTAGCAGAACTACTTCCAGACTTTATCTCAGGAAAAGATTCTGATGATTATCTATTCCCAATCGCTAAAAAAGGTTTTGCCGAGGATGTGCAGTCCAACCGAATTAAAAATTCAATTGGTAGATACAACAAGTGCCTGAAGAAAATCGCTGTTCACGTAGGCATAGAACCCAAGAGTATGTCGTCCTACGTATCTCGGCATTCGGTAGCTACACATGCTAGAGAAATAGCCAATATAGATATTCCTATTATATCTCAAATGCTTGGTCACAATGATGTAGGAACTACAGCCGTTTATTTAGCAAGCATACAAGATTCTGTAATTGATGATGCTGTTGATGCAATGTTTGGTTAAGGGATAAAGTCTCAGTTGTTAGCTATGAATTTTAAAACTGATATGAGTACTTTAACTTCCAAAAATTAACATATGCAGACTGGAGATCAAACTCTATACCTTGGTAGTAATTAACTGCCTGTAGGTACTGGTCTATGGTTATCTTACCTGCTTCAAATAGGTTTTTGTATCTATTAGCACGTTGCTTAGCTATAGTTAGAGAACCCTTTGCTAGGATGATATTATTCTCTATTTGAGCATACTGGCGTAGTATATTTTCTACCTGTTGATTAATGGTCTGCTCTGCTATTTGCTTTTGAAGCTTTGCAGTCTCAAAGCTGTTTTGGGCAAGTAGTTGATTATATTTTGCTCGGCCACCGTCGAGTATAGGTACAGATACCGAAATGGTTCCCATCTGTCTATCGAGAGGGTTTTGGTATATGCTTCCTAGGTCGTCTGCACGTTGATTGTACCCGAATGATACGTCAAATGAAGCAGATAAACCGCTGTTTTGCCTCTGTCTGTCTACATCTTGCTGAGCCAGCAATATAGCCTGTGTGTTCTGTAGCCCTGTAGGATCACTCTGAGCGAGAGCTAGTAAGCTGTCCCTATCTATTGAAGGTCGCGACCATTTGGCAATATCTAGGCCTTTTATTTCTGCTAGATTGACATCTGCACCCAGATGATATACGAGCTGTGCAGCGAGAGTTTCAAGCGACTGCCCCATGTTTTGAACTGAATTCTTAGCACGTTTTAGCTCTAGTTGTAGTAAGTCTATATCTTCTTGGAGTAGCTTACCCGCCTGCATAATATTTTTTGCACGAGAATTGGTTTTTGGCTGCTCTGTTATCTGATTTCTTGCATTTTCTATTTGCGTAGATGTGAGGACGTAGTCCAGAATAAGAGCTGTTATCTGCTGCTTTAGTTGCTGTTGTCTCTTTCTATTTTGAGCAGTATTCAGTATCTGAGTTGGGAGTACATTGGGTCGTAGGTTTTTCAGTTCGTTGTACTGTAGCAGCGGTTGCGAGTAGCTTAGGATAAATAGATTACTACTCCAGTTGGTAGTCCTAGCAGGATCAAAGAGGTCAATCCTATTGAGTCCAGAAACGAGCGATAGCCGACCACCACTCAGCGGTATAGCTTGCGAAGCAGTGATACCGAGTGTGGAGTAAGCCTGACTCTGAGTCTGAAATTTTAGACTTCCATCGGGCTGGGTGATACTATTGATGGAGCGGGTGTATCCAGGTAAATTACTCGTCAAACTTAGATTGGGTTTTAGGGAGGCTAGTTGTAGTCTAGCTTGGTAGCCTTGTTGCTCTTTGGAGAGTCGCAGCATCTGAGCATCTGGAGAATTAAATAAGGCCTTGTTTAGAAGTTCCTCGAGTAAGATTTGAGCAACTGGGAAATCCGGTTAAAGTGAACCACCCATTCCGGGTAAAAGTGAGCCGTGTAAAACAGATGATTAAAATCGATTCTATTTAGGTGTAAATTTAGCTAATTCTGGTTAATTTTTTTCGCATTGACTCTCCTTTAAGATC
>JBDNFQ010000071.1:0-2838 GCA_041689715.1 Bacteroidia bacterium | reverse complement strand
CCATCTCAGATGACTACGTTAAAGACATAGAAACCATATTAAATAGTAGACCCAGAAAACGCTATAACTATGAAACTCCTATATTTGTAATGAACCAATTATTATTTAAACATAATGTTGCGTTTGTAACTTGAATGTGGCCATATCCTTCTTTACAATCATTATATTAACCAGATTTTAACTATTATTCTATCACTTTGCCCTTCAGTTATTCATTTTTTTTACCTTCGCCCTATGACAAGAGAAGAATATATAGAAAGCCATAAAGAGAAGTTTTTAGACGAGTTATTTGACTTACTCAGAATACCGAGCATAAGTGCAGACAAAGCTTACGTGAGCGATGTACAAAAATGTGCAGAGTATGTAGCCAAACGTCTACAAGAAGCAGGTGCAGATAATGTAACTTTAGAAAAAACTGCGGGTAACCCTATAGTGTACGGGGAGAAAATTCTAGACCCAAGTAAGCCTACTATATTGGTCTATGGTCACTATGATGTGCAGCCATCAGTACCAGATGAGCTATGGAATACGCCTCCTTTTGAGCCTACTATAAAAAATGGCAACATCTATGCTCGTGGAGCGTGTGATGACAAGGGGCAAATGTATATGCACCTCAAAGCTTTTGAAACTATGATGGAGACGAACACCTTGTCTTGCAACGTAAAGTTCATGATAGAAGGTGAAGAAGAGATAGGATCTACTAATCTGGGCATCTATGTGGAAGCAAACCAAGAGAAACTAAAAGCAGATGTTGTGCTTATTTCTGATACGGGAATGATAGCCAATGATATACCAAGCATAGATACTGGACTTCGTGGACTTAGCTATGTAGAAGTAGAAGTAACTGGACCAAGAATAGATTTACATAGTGGTAGCTTCGGCGGTGCTGTAGGCAATCCTATCAACGTACTCTGTGATATGATAAGCAGCTTGCATGATGAGAATAGACACGTTACCATCCCAGGATTCTATGACAAAGTAGATGTAGTGAGCGAATCTGATAGAGCTGAAATGGCAAAAACTCCATTTAGCTTAGATGAATTCAAATCTGAACTGGACGTAAATGATGTAATGGGTGAAAAAGGATATTCTACTATAGAAAGAACTGGGATACGCCCGACACTAGATGTGAACGGAATCTGGGGAGGATATATAGGAGAAGGTGCTAAAACTGTACTGCCGAGTAAGGCGTATGCTAAAATAAGTATGCGACTAGTGCCTAGCCAAACATCTGAAGAAATCACTCAAATGTTTCAAAAGCATTTTGAAAGTATAGCTCCTGCAGCAGTCAAGGTAAAAGTAACTCCGCACCACGGTGGTGAAGCAGCTATAACGCCTACAGATAGTAAAGCATTTCGTGCAGCGAGTAAAGCAATGGAAAAGACATTTGGCAAGAAACCTGTACCTACTAGAGGTGGAGGCAGTATTCCTATCGTTGCTCTATTCGAGGAAATTCTTGGTCTTAAGACTGTACTTTTCGGTTTTGGACTAGATAGCGATGCTATACACTCACCTAATGAGAAATACGGACTATTCAACTTCTACAAAGGCATAGAAACCATACCGTATTTCTATGAGTACTTTAGTGAGGGGGAGTAAGATTCTATAATCATACCTTATACGATAGGCTTCTTTATTAGATTAAAGAAGCCTATTTTTTTTGCCCAAGCAGGTCGTAACTAGGCTACTGAAAAATAGCAATAACCCCAACAAGCAGACTATTGCTAGCTCAATGCAAAAACAATAAATAAGTCAGATAATTACAGATACTGTACTCCAGCTGAAATCAAGAGCTTAAGGAGCACAAAAAATAGAAATCCGCCAATAAAAGCGACGTTTATAAATAATCTAGAGCTACGATCTAAATCAACCAACTCTTCATTTTTTGAGTTTAGATAATCGTGATATTTATAGTACTCGTTTACCGCTAGCACAACTATTATATAATAAAACGGCCACAAAAAAAGTACAGCAAAAAACCAATTATCACTCGTACTTAAAAGCGGAAAAATAAATACCCCAACCGTCAATAGGGCACATAACGTATAGCGTAAGCAGATGGGCAAGTACTTCAATCCCTGCTCATAATTTTTCATTACCCTAGCCCTTTTATGAGCTTGGTGTCGTTGTCTTTGTTCTTGCCAAGCCTTTTCTTTTGCTTTTTTCTGTGTTGCTTGTCTCTTATAGTACGCTGCTCGCGAAAACGGCTGAAAATCCGTTTTATGCTCTAGCGAATATTTTAATCTACGGTCATATTCTGACTTTCTAGCACTAGTCTCTAATGCTTCTTTAGCCACATTTATTTGCTTACTTAGCTCCTCAGCTTCAGGCGACTTATTCAAGTCAGGATGATATAACTTCATTTTAGCGATATACGCCTTCCTCACCTTAGCATAGGTTGAATAATTTGGAATCTCTAGTATTTTGTAATGGTTTATCAAAGACGTAACAAATCTACATATTATATCAGAATCTGTAATTTTGAAGAGAAATAAAATGCCAACGCTCCACCTTTCCATTAATATACACGCACCAATACAAAAAGTATTTGACGCTGCCCGCAGTATAGACCTGCATCAAACCAGTATGTCTCATACATGCGAAAGAGCTATTGCAGGCAAAACAGATGGACTCATAGCTCTAGGCGAAACCGTAACTTGGGAGGCTAAACATTTTGGGATAATGCAAAAACTGACCGTTAAAATAATACGTGTTTAGATATTAAACACCGTGATAAAGTTGTTATAATAGTGATGGTTTGAGGTGATTGATTTAATCACCTCAGCCGTCATTTCGTTTACTTGTTCGTGTAGCCAATCTTTTAGCACTTTCATATTT
>JBDNFQ010000070.1:0-5536 GCA_041689715.1 Bacteroidia bacterium | reverse complement strand
GTGTAATTGTTTCGCAGTTACATAGATCGCCAGGTGTGTTTTTTGGACAGAGTTACCATACTAACGGTACTAAGCTTTATTCTGCAAGAATAATTCCTTTCAAAGGAAGCTGGATAGAATTCGCTACAGACGTAAATAACGTTATGTATGCGTATATCGATCGTAAAAAGAAATTCCCGGTAACAACTCTACTTAGAGCTATAGGTTACGAAACGGATAAAGATATTTTAGACCTATTTGGTCTGGCTGAGGAACTAAAAGTTACTAAAGCTGGTCTTAAAAAGGTAATAGGACGTAGATTAGCTGCAAGAGTTCTTCGCTCATGGATAGAAGATTTTGTGGATGAAGATACGGGAGAAGTTGTATCTATAGAGAGAAACGAAGTAGTTATTGAGCGTGATACTGTATTAGAAGAAGATCACCTTAATGAGATAATTGAATCTGGTGTAAAAACTATAATCCTAAGTAAAGAAACAGATGATAAGAATGATTTCCAAATCATCCTAAACACTTTACAAAAAGATACATCTAACTCTGGTAAGGAAGCGGTAGAGCATATTTACCGTCAATTGCGTAATACTGATCCACCAGATGAGGAAACTGCTCGTGGTATCATTGAAAGATTGTTCTTCTCTGATAAGAGATACGATCTGGGTGAAGTTGGTAGATACAGAATCAATAAAAAGTTAGAGCTAAATATCGATAACAATATTAGAGTTCTTACGAATGAAGACATTATCTCTATAATCCAGTATCTTGTAGAGTTAGTAAACTCTAGAACTGACGTGGATGATATTGATCACTTGAGTAATAGACGTGTTAGAACAGTTGGAGAGCAATTGTATAACCAATTTGGTGTAGGTCTTGCTCGTATGGCTAGAACTATACGTGAGAGAATGAATATTAGAGATAATGAGGTGTTTACACCTACTGATCTTGTGAATGCAAGAACATTATCTTCTGTAATCAACTCTTTCTTTGGTACTAACCAACTTTCTCAGTTTATGGATCAAACGAATCCACTTGCTGAGGTTACTCACAAAAGAAGAATGTCTGCACTTGGACCCGGTGGTCTTTCAAGAGAGAGAGCTGGTTTCGAAGTAAGAGATGTTCACTATACTCACTATGGTCGTCTTTGTACTATTGAGACTCCAGAGGGACCTAACATTGGTTTGATTTCTTCTCTTTGTGTACACGCTAAAATAAATAATCTAGGTTTCATTGAAACTCCTTATCTAAGAGTAGATAAAGGGCAGGTGAAAATAAAAGAAGATGTAGTTTATCTAAGTGCAGAAGAAGAAGATAATAATATAATAGCACAAGCAAATTCTCCTGTAGATGCAAAAGGTAATCTTACAAACGATTTGGTGAAAGCTAGATTTGAAGGAGATTTCCCTATCGAAGATAAAAACAAGATTGATTATATGGACGTAGCTCCAAATCAAATTGTATCGATAGCTGCATCGCTTATACCTTTCTTAGAGCATGATGATGCTAACCGAGCCTTGATGGGTTCGAATATGCAGCGTCAAGCTGTGCCTATCATGAGCCCAGAAGCTCCTATAGTGGGTACAGGTCTTGAGGCTCAAGTAGCTAAAGATTCTAGAACTCAACTGCTATCAGAAGGTACAGGAGTAGTAGAATATGTAGATGCTAATGAAATAAGAATAAAGTACAACTTAACAGAAAATGATATGTTAGCAAGCTTCA
Source organism: Bacteroidia bacterium (assembly GCA_041689715.1). Lineage (GTDB taxonomy): Bacteria > Bacteroidota > Bacteroidia > NS11-12g > UBA9320 > UBA9320. The sequence continues at coordinate 3,826 of JBDNFQ010000070.1, read as the reverse complement.
TAGGCGACACTAGTACCTATTATTTAACTAAGTTTAGACGTACAAATCAAAATATGACCGTGAACCTAAGACCTCTAGTCACTAAAGGACAAAAGGTAACTGAAGGTCAGGTATTGAGTGAAGGATATGGAACTCAAGGAGGTGAGCTTGCTTTAGGTAGAAATCTAAAGGTTGCATTTATGCCTTGGCAAGGATATAACTTTGAGGATGCGATTGTAATTTCTGAAAAAGTAGTAAAGGAAGATTACTTTACTTCTATCCATATTACTGAGCACGATGTAGAGGTTCGTGATACAAAACGGGGTATTGAAGAACTTACAAATGACATACCAAACGTAAGTGAGGAAGCTACCAAAAATCTAGACGAAAACGGACTTATCCGTGTGGGTGCTACAATAAAGGAAGGTGATATACTTATCGGTAAAATAACTCCCAAAGGCGAATCAGAGCCTTCTCCAGAGGAGAAGCTTCTTAGAGCTATATTCGGGGATAAAGCGGGTGATGTGAAAGATGCATCGCTAAAAGCTACTCCATCTAAAGAAGGTGTAGTAATCGCCAAGCAACTTTTTGTAAGAAGAAAGAAAGATAGAGCTAATAAGGCAGAGGACAAGACCAAGCTTACGAAGCTTGAGAATGACCACTTGAACGAGTTAGATAAGCTAAGAGCTCTTCTTCTAGAAAAACTATACAAAGTAGTTACTGGTAAAACTTCTGCAGGTGTACAAAACGTATACTATGAGGATATAATACCAAAGGGTACTAAATTCACTCTTAAGAATCTATCTACTATAGATTTTGCTACTGTTTCCTATAATAATTGGACTTCAGATGCAGAGAGAAACGTAGTAATAGGTAGAATACTAACTAACTATAAGAATAAGTATACTGAAATCTCTACAACTTATAAGAGAGAGCAGTTTGCTATCAGTGTAGGAGATGAATTACCTACTGGTATTCTAAAACTAGCCAAAGTGTATCTTGCTAAAAAACGAAAGCTAAAGGTAGGAGATAAAATGGCAGGTCGTCATGGTAACAAAGGTATCGTTGCCAAGATAGTACCAGAAGAGGATATGCCATACTTAGAAGATGGAACACCTGTAGAGATAGTACTTAACCCATTGGGTGTGCCGTCTCGTATGAACTTGGGACAGATCTATGAGACTGTACTAGGTTGGGCAGGAGCAGAGTTGGGATTAAACTTTGGTACTCCAATCTTTGATGGTGCTACAGAAGCGGATATTGATGAGCGTGTGAAAGCTGCGGGGATTCCTGTGAATGGATCTGCTCAACTATATAACGGTCTTACTGGAGAGCAATTTCACCAAAAAACTACGGTAGGTATAATGTATATGTTGAAACTAGGGCATATGGTAGATGATAAAATGCACTCTCGTTCTATCGGGCCATACTCTCTTATTACACAACAACCATTGGGTGGTAAAGCTCAGTTTGGTGGTCAGCGTTTTGGAGAGATGGAGGTTTGGGCACTTGAGGCATTCGGTGCTGCTAATATTCTTCGTGAGATTCTAACTGTGAAATCAGATGATATCGTAGGTAGAGCTAAAACGTATGAGGCAATAGTAAAAGGAGAAAATATGGTGGAGCCAGGACTTCCTGAGTCATTCAACGTGCTACTCCACGAGTTAAGAGGTTTAGGTATTGAAATCACCTTTGAATAATAAAAAGTAAATTAGAAAAAATGTCAAACAAGAAAGATGTAAAAATAAAATCTAATTTTAAGCAACTTAGAATTGGATTATCATCTCCAGAGGTGATACTACAGCGTTCTTTTGGTGAGGTAACAAAGCCAGAGACAATAAACTATAGATCTTATAAGCCAGAAATGGGCGGATTATTCTGCGAAAGAATATTTGGACCAGTGAAGGATTATGAGTGCCACTGTGGTAAATACAAAAGAATAAGATACAAGGGTATTGTATGTGATAGATGTGGTGTAGAAGTAACAGAAAAGAAAGTACGTAGAGAGCGTATGGGCCATATAGAGCTCGTAGTGCCTATAGTACATATTTGGTATTTTAAGTCATTGCCTAATAAGATTGGTTATCTAATTGGTCTGCCCTCTAAGAAATTAGAAATGATCGTTTACTATGAAAGATATATAGTAATACAAACAGGTCTAAAGGAAGCTGATGGGGTAAACTATTTAGATTTTCTTACAGAAGAGGAGTATCTAGATATCTTAGATTCACTACCTAAAGAAAATCAGTATCTAGACGATTCAGATCCTAATAAGTTCATAGCCAAAATGGGTGGTGAAGCTATTTGGGACCTACTTGCTAGACTAGACTTAGATGGTCTTTCATTTAGTTTAAGACACCAAGCAGCAAACGAAACATCTCAACAACGTAAAAATGAGGCTCTTAAGAGACTTAACGTAATAGAAGGTTTCCGTGCCTCTACTCTTACAGGTGAAAACCGTCCAGAGTGGATGATAATAAAAATGCTTCCTGTTATTCCACCAGAACTAAGACCATTGGTTCCATTGGATGGAGGTAGATTCGCTACCTCTGATTTAAATGATCTTTATAGAAGAGTTATAATAAGAAACAACAGACTTAAGAGGCTAATGGAGATAAAAGCTCCAGAGGTAATTTTAAGAAATGAGAAGCGTATGCTTCAAGAGGCTGTTGACTCTTTATTAGATAATACAAGAAGAGCAAATGCTGTAAAAGCAAACGGTAATAGACCGCTTAAATCTTTAAGTGACATGCTGAAAGGAAAGCAAGGTCGTTTCCGTCAAAACTTATTGGGTAAGCGTGTGGACTATTCTGGTCGTTCGGTTATCGTAGTAGGGCCAAATCTTAAGCTACACGAGTGTGGTTTGCCAAAAGGGATGGCTGCAGAGCTTTTTAAACCATTTATTATCAGAAAACTGATAGAACGTGGTATTGTAAAAACAGTAAAATCTGCTAAGAAAATAGTAGATAAGAAAGAGCCCGTAATATGGGAAATATTGGAGAACATCCTAAGAGGACATCCAATTCTATTAAACCGGGCCCCAACACTACACAGACTAGGTATACAAGCTTTCCAGCCTAAATTAGTAGAAGGTAAAGCAATTCGTCTTCACCCATTAGTTTGTACTGGTTTTAACGCGGATTTTGATGGTGACCAGATGGCTGTGCATTTACCTCTAGGTAATGCAGCTATACTAGAAGCACAGATTCTTATGCTTGCTTCTCATAATATTCTTAACCCTGCAAATGGTGCTCCTATAGCTGTACCATCTCAAGACATGGTTTTGGGTCTATACTATATGACCAAAATGAGAAGAACTACTAAAGATGAGATAGTACAAGGCGAGGGTCTTACATTCTACTCATTTGAAGAAGTAGAAATTGCTTACAACGAAGGAAAAGCTAATCTAAATGCTGTTATTAAAGTAAGAGCTAAGGTTAAGAAGGACGGAGTACTTGTAAATGAGATAATAGAGACTTCTGTAGGTAGAGTTATCTTTAATCAAAGAGTTCCAGAGGAGATAGGATATATCAATACTCTTCTAACCAAAAAGTCACTTAGAGACATCATCGGAGATATGATTAAAATAGCTGGTGTGGCTCGTACTGCTGAGTTCCTTGATGCTATTAAAGAAATAGGTTTCTACTATGCATTTAGAGGTGGCCTTTCATTTAATATTTCTGATGTATTGGTTCCATCTACTAAAGATGAGCTTGTAGAATCTGCTCGTAAAGAAGTAGCTGAAATTACATCTAACTATGAGAATGGATTTATAACTAATAATGAACGTTACAATCAGGTAATTGATATTTGGACACGTATTAATTCTAGAGTAGCAGATGCACTT
>JBDNFQ010000069.1:0-1386 GCA_041689715.1 Bacteroidia bacterium | reverse complement strand
GATCTTAAAGGAGAGTCAATGCGAAAAAAATTAACCAGAATTAGCTAAATTTACACCTAAATAGAATCGATTTTAATCATCTGTTTTACACGGCTCACTTTTACCCGGAATGGGTGGTTCACTTTAACCGGATTTCCCACCTATACGTTGCATCATGTTTCACTCCTGATTTTAAAATGGCAAAGGCTTGTTTTAACAGCTTATAGTAAGGCCCACTTGGATGCAGAATTACATTAAATGGAAATCAGATGACATGAAATTAGCGAATTAACACTGATTTGTTTGTACTCTGAGTAAGGACTTTCTGATAAACAGTGACTTTTCCACCAATATGGGCTTTACCAACAGCTTATTACACACGGCCGATAGTGCTAGTTCACTACAGATAGCCAGTCCATTGCCAGAGTAGTGAGATAATTCCTTACCAAATCGTCCAAAGAGTTTGGACGCAAGTGCCTCCTATGAAATATAAGACTTCCTTCCTTTCCTCCCCTTTGTCAAATCAATAACAAGGTGAAACCATCAAGCTTAAAGAAGTTTCACCTTCTACTGCTTGTGCAGCTCCTCTGTCACTTCGCCACACTTAAGCATTGCTTTGCCGAAGTAAGGGTTCTTTATAACCTTGGATTCGCTTTGCCATCTAGCCCCGTTGTTCCTATCTGCCATCGGGCAATACTGTACAAAGAGTTCTTTGTTGGGAGGGAAACTCTGGGCTACCATTATCATTGGTTCTGAGATTAAAACAAGTACCCTAGAAGAAGACCAAATAGTGCTGTTGCTGTCGGAATTTTTAATTTCAGTTCTTTATTATTATTTGTTTTTCACTGAAGGCTACTCCTGAAACGTCTAAAATATAGGTGCCTTTTGGAAGGTCAGAAAGGTCTAAAGAGATAGTTTTCTCAGAGCTAATTTGACGCTTATGTACTAGCTGCCCAGTTAGATTGTATACCTTGATACTATTCATATTAGTCAAATTATCTAAATGAATAATCCCATCACTAGGATTTGGAAAAACGCCTATTTGCTTTTTAGCTTTTAGAACTTCATCTATCCCAACAAAGTTTTTAATCGTTGCATTTCTATAATAGATACTCTGAGAGCGTATGTCTTGCCAAGTAATATGATACACGCCATTAGAAAATGCCACATGCGGATTCTTAGCAAAGCTATTTGAGTTTGTGCTTACAAGATATATTGAGTCTTTAGGTGAACTCGGGACTCCTGCATTGCTAACCGCTAATTTAATAGTTGAAACACCCGATTGGTTTTCCTCCCAAACAACCCCCGTATTTTTCCTATACCCCGCTATGATAGGGAAGTTTTGTGACACGTTAGAGGCTAAATCAGGAGTAATCATATAATGCTGACCAATACTTAGGTCAACAG
>JBDNFQ010000068.1:0-16249 GCA_041689715.1 Bacteroidia bacterium | reverse complement strand
GCTAATTCGGCAAGTTGGGTTAATGTGCTTGAAAACATACGAATAAGCAACTACCCAATTCCTCCATTTCTTACAATAACATGGAGCTAGCTGAGTATAGCTACTTAATGTTAAAAAAAATAAACCACGGAGGATGTAAGTAAAAGTAAGGATGATGCTACTATTTGCCAAAGGCAAATAACTTAATGTGCTTGAAAACATAAGAATGAACAACTACCCAATTCCTCCCTTTAGTACCCTAATATTGAGCTAGCTGAGTATAACTACTTAATGATAAAAAAAATAAACCACTAAGGGAGGAAGTAAAAGTAAGGATGATGCTACTATTTGCCAAAGGCAGACAACCACACTCTTAATTTGTTTGAGTTTGAATTTGTATTTGAGTTTGTATTTGTATTTGTCCCGAAAGCTATCGGGATGAGTTTGATTCCCTTACAACTCCACCATATCCGCAATTGTCTTGCCTATACTCAAGCTAGAAGTAGCAGCAGGACTAGGAGCATTAATCACGTGGATTGCACGTTTCTCTGTTACTAGTTTAAAATCATCTAACAAACCGCCCGTTCTATCGCACGCTTGTGCACGCACTCCTGCTGGAGCAGCTACTAAATGCTCTTCTCGTACTTCTGGTATTAGTTTTTGTAGTGCTTTGGTAAATGCTTTTTTACTAAACGAGCGATACATTTCGCCTAAGCCCGTTTTCCAATATTTGAACATCACTTTCTGAAAACCGGGCCACAATAGGCTACCAAAAAAATCTCTGAAATCAAAATCTGTTCGTTTGTATCCTTCTTTCTTAAAAGCAAAAACTGCATTAGGCCCCGCTTCTATTCCACCCGCTACCATTCTAGTAAAATGTACTCCTAAGAAGGGAAAATCAGGATCTGGCACTGGATATATAAGATGTTTTACAAGATATTCCGCTTCTGCAGTGAGCTCATAGTATTCTCCTCTAAAAGGGATAATACGTGTATCAATATCTCCCAAATGCATTTTGGCTACCTCATCTGAGTATAGGCCAGCACAGTTTATCATCTGCTTACATTCTACAAAACTCTTGTTGGTTACTATCTGTATATAGTCATCCATCTGCTCTATAGATTTCACTACCGTATTCAGACGAATCTCACCTCCATTTTCTTCTATTTTCTGCACTAGTTTTTGGCAGACTTGTTTGTAGTCTATTATTCCCGTTTGAGGCACTCTTATACCTTGCACACCGGCTAGGTGTGGTTCTATTTCTTTCAGCCTAGCTTGGTCTAGCATCTCTAGCCCTTCTAGTCCGTTCTCTCTGCCCCTATCGAATAATTCTCGCAGTCTTCCTACTTCAGACTTATCTGTAGCCACTACTACCTTACCACATAGCTCATAGGGAATATTATTCTCATCACAAAAAGCGAGCAACATCTTGTAGCCATCTATACAGTTTTTTGCTTTTAGACTGCCTGGCTTATAATAGAGTCCTGAGTGTATCACGCCACTATTATTACCCGTTTGGTGGTGAGCTACTTCACTCTCCTTTTCTAAAACTACCACCTTCTTATCTGGATACTTAAGCGTAAGGTGATATGCCGTGGCTAAACCTACTATACCGCCACCTACTATGGATATGTCTACATTCATATATGAGAAGCAAATGTAAGAATTAGTGCAATTCTTTTACCTATTCCATCCCTTTAATTGGCGGAGCACCTGCCGTTTTTAATTCCGCATAAATGCTTTGTACTTTGAGTTGGATTACGGCCATCTTCTTTTCGTACTCACTCAACTCTGCTGAAGCTATAGCTAAACTTTGCTCTGCAGTGGTAGTAGGTCCGTAGGTACTGCCCCAAAGTGATCCTGATGCTGCCCAGATACGCTCATCCAGTGACGTATTATTCTTTTCTCCTACTTCACTTTTTAGCGGATTGCCATACAAGGCTAACTCCATATTTCTAAGTTCTTTTCTCAGATCTGCCATTTCATTTTCTAACAGACCTATTGATTTTGGTGTGCGTTTGATAGCCAACTCTAGCGAACTCGCATGTTTCTGTGCTTGATTATAGTCGTACATAAATAATTCTTTCTTACTTACCACTTCCAAATATCTACTCAAAAACCCGTCTTTGATGCTATTATTTTTAGCAGGCAAAGTGCTCTTATATAGTTGCTTTACATTAAAGGATTGACTAGCCGTAACGGCACTCACCTCGCCACCTAATAACTGAAATATGGTAACGTCATACTCTCCCGGGCCTACTAAAAAGCCTCCGTTTTTGTTGCCATCTACTTTATCTCCTTTGTTTATGGGCATCCCATTTTCGCCTTGCAAATCCCATGCTACTCTGTGAAAACCCTTGCCAGAAGGCACTTGCATTTTTCGTACTACTGCTCCTTTACTGTCTTTTATCATAGCCCAATGCTGTATTTTTACTTGGTCTTTTTCACTTAATAAAACATCCCATCCTGCAAAATCGATATCCTTTCCATTCTTGTTTTCTTCTTTCTCAGCCTTTGTTCTTATACTACTCTTGGTCTCTTGACTTTCTTTGAGGTAGTAGGTGAACACAGCTCCAAACTCAGGATTTTCTGCCACAAAATGCTGAGCTCCTAGAGAACCATTATTTCCTTGTCCGTTTTGTTTTGGCAAGTATAAAAGAGCGTCTCTCATGGGTAATATAGCGGCATCTTTCTCTATTACTTCTGCCGTCACTTCACGCAGGAACGAGTAATCGTCTAGTATATAAATACTTCTGCCAAAACTAGCAGCCACTAGGTCGTCTTCTCTTCTCTGAATAGCCAAATCTCTAAACGAAACATTGGGCACCCCACTTTTTATTTGTTTCCAATGCTCTCCTGCATCTGGGGTAAAAAACAAACCAAACTCAGTTCCTACAAATAATAACTCTGGCTTTTTGTGATCTTGTACTATACGCCATACGTAGTGATTTTCTGGCAAGTTACCCGCTATAGATTTCCAAGATTTCCCTTTATTATTACTCACAAAAAGATAAGGCTTGTAGTCTCCTGCCTTATGGTTATCTATAGCCATGTAGACTTTATCCTCATCAAAAAGGTCTGCTTTTATATCATTGATATATGCTCGCTCAGGCACTCCAGATAGTTTTTTTATGTCAAGAGTATTCCAATTTTCACCACCATCTTCACTCATTTGAAACAAGCCGTCATCCGTGCCTACGTAAAGTATTTTCTGGTTCTTAGGGCTTTCCGCTATACTGGTAATTGTATTGTAATTACTCATAGCATACACATCCCAAGAATTCACAAAACTCTGTTTACGACCCATTATAGGCAAATCAAAACGTTCTTCATTTCGAGTTAAATCTTCTGAAATAGCTACCCAAGTATCTCCTCTATCGTCAGACTTCCATAGCCTTTGCGAAGCAACATAGATTCTACTAGGACTGTGGGCACTTACCAGAATAGGTGCATCCCAATTATACCTTTCATAGTTTTCATCCTTAGCCGGCTGAGGCATTATAGGCACATTGTCGCCAGAGGCTATGTCTAATCTTGCAAAATAACCCTGCTGACTCTGTGCATAGACTATGTTAGGATTGCCCGGTTCTGTAGCAGGTTGGTGACCATCACCGCCCAGCACCACTTTCCAATCTATATTGGTAATACCTGCACGGGTATCTGTTCTGCTGGGGCCAGACTGCGTATTATTATCTTGTGTTCCACCGTATACGTTATAAAAGGGAGAAGCATCATCTACGGCTATTTTATAGAACTGAGTTATTGGTAGATTGCTCATATGTCTCCAGTTTTCGGCAAGGTCAAAGGTTTCATACAAACCACCATCTGTACCTACCATTAAATAATCTGGGTCATTCTTTCTAAAAACAACCACGTGATTATCTACGTGCTTTCTTTTGTTGGGCACACCTACAAAAGTCTTACCTCCGTCATTCGTTACTTTTAAGTAATTATTGGCAAAGTATACTCTATCAAACTGATGCGGACTAGCATAGATCTCTTGATAATAATGAGGGCCAGTACCTTCAGATAGTATATCCGATTTTTTCTCCCAGCTAGCTCCGTTGTTTTCACTTTTGTAGAAACCTCCTTTTTTGAGATCTAACTCTATAGCGGCATACAAAACATTTGCATTTTGCGGCGACATAGCTAGACCTATTTTACCCATATTGCCTCCTGGCAATCCTGTTTTTAGCTTTTCCCAAGTCTTGCCTCCATCTACACTTTTGTGTATTCCACTCTCTGGACCCCCGCCTAGATAAGAAGCCACAGTTCTATGTCTCTGCCAAGTAGCAGCGTATAAAATTTCTGGATTATTGGGGTCTATTAATAAATCTGTAGCTCCCGTCCAATCTGAATCGCCTAGGGTGCGTTTCCATTTTTGACCACCGTCTGTGGTCATATATACACCACGCTCACCACCGCTACTCCATAGTGGGCCTTGACTGGCTACCCATACTATATCTGGATTACTAGGATGCACAACAATCTTAGAAATATGCTCTGAGTTCTTTAGCCCCATGTTTTTCCAGGTAGTTCCCCTATCCTTGCTCAAGTAGACACCATCACCAAAACTGATGTGTCTTCCGCCTACATTTTCACCTGTGCCTACCCATAGGTTGCCTGCATTTTCATCGATGGTAATACACCCAATAGCGTATGTTTTTTGCCCATCGAAAATAGATGTGAATGTGATACCCGCATTCTTAGTTTCCCATACACCACCCGAGGCCACGCCTACATAGTAGTGGCTATCGTCCTTAGGATCTATGGCTACATCAGCTATTCGCCCAGTCATAAAAGCAGGGCCAATGCTACGCATCTTTACACCTGCAACATCTACACTATCCCAAGTCATCTTATTATTTTGAGCAATAGAAAAAGTACTATTCACCACTAATGAAAGTAGCACACTAAACCTGAGCATTGAAACACCTATTCGCATATGGCTCAAAAGTAAGAGATTTTTAATCTTGTTATAATGAGAGAGTAATAAAAAGTATTCTCGAAGAGAATAATCTTGGTATCGAAAAGTATTCTCTAAAATTTTTCCTTGTTAGGTTCAATCTAAAATCAACTATTCCGAGCTTTAACAAGTTTAGGCTAGCAGGATCTTCATGTATTCACTACCCATCTGAAGTCTTTGGTTCTTACCTTTTGACATCCCATTAGTTTTTGATTTGTAATGGAAAATCCGTCCATACGTTTAACCTAAAATAGTACTTTTGAACCAATGCATAAGATTGAGCAATTATTACAAGACCGTATCCTTTTTTTAGATGGTGCCATGGGCACTATGATACAAAAACACAAGCTTACCGAAGAGCAATACAGAGGCAGTCGCTTTGCTGATTATGCTTACAATCTGAAGGGGAACAATGATTTATTGAGCCTTACCCAGCCAGAAATAATCTCGGAAATACACGAACAATTTTTGGAAGTAGGTGCAGATATCATAGAGACTAATACTTTTAATAGTACTGCGGTGAGTATGGCAGACTACCATATGGAGTTTTTGGTAGTTGAGCTCAACCTTGCTTCTGCCAAACTTGCAAGACAAGCTGCAGACAAATACACAGCTAAAAATCCGGACAAACCCCGTTTTGTAGCGGGCAGTATTGGCCCTACTAATAAAACCGCTTCTCTATCTCCAGATGTAAATAATCCTGGATATAGAGCAGTAGATTTTGACGATCTAGTGGCTACATATAAGCAGCAGACTAAGGCACTTGCTCAAGGAGGTGTAGATATATTTCTTATAGAAACAGTATTTGATACGCTCAACTGCAAGGCGGCCATTTTTGCCATTTTGGAAGTAAAAGAAGAGCTAGATATAGACACCCCTATTATGATAAGTGGTACTATAACAGATGCCAGTGGTAGAACACTCAGCGGCCAAACTGTAGAAGCATTTTGGTACAGTGTGAGCCACGCTAACCCACTCAGTATAGGCCTAAACTGTGCATTAGGAGCAGACCAAATGCGTCCCTTTATCAAAGAACTAAGCGACAAGGCGTGGTGTAGAGTATCTGCACATCCCAATGCTGGATTGCCCAATGAGTTTGGTGAATATGATGAAACTCCCGAGAGTATGAGCAAGGTAGTAGGAGAGTTTGCCAGTAGTGGCTTCCTCAACATAGTAGGAGGATGCTGCGGCACCACTCCAGAGCACTTGAAAGCCATAATAGAAAGAGTACAAGACGAGAAGCCAAGAGCAGTTCCGGAGCTAGCGGAATAAGGTTTTTTTGGCTAAATTGCGTCTTCAATCTAGCCATGCGTTTTATCCTATTAGGAATCATATCGCTTCTTTTCTTTAGCTCCAAAGCTCAGGTAAAGGAGATTAAATTTTTGGGTAAAAACTGGTATTTGCACGGCATAGACGCTAGACTTATTTTACCTAATTACAAGACCAACGAAACCCTCAAGGCATTCGATAAAAATCATCAACAACTTTTTAGTGCCATAGAGAATGAATATAATTATTCTTCCAATGCAAAGCTGAGTTCTGATAATTTTCAAACCGGTTTCGATTATGGTTTTTCTGCAGGACTGGTCTTTAGACCATTTACTAAGGTGGAGAGCAAACTCTTACAATCCGCTGAAATCATACATAATTTCGGACTTAGAAAAGAGGACTATAGATATAGATGGGATGAGTTAATAGTATATGGTTCGATCCCCAGATCTACAGATGCCAAATATCAAAACTCTATGGCCTTTTACCAACCCTCTATCAATTTCAGCACTAAGACTATAGCGAAAAGGATAAAGTTTTATGGCGGTTTAGACTTGCGTTTTGCCACATCCAATATTACTTCTTTCACTATAAAGAGATATGCTGCGGAATATGTATTCCCCAATAACAACACTGATCCTAGATCTGACTTGCACATTAACTTGAGTAAAGCTAGTCTGGGTGCAGGATACACAGCAGGTATCAAATTAGCAGCAACTTGCAATTTCAATGTGCACTGTGAGATAAAAGACATCTACCAAACGACTTGGTATAGAAGTAATAACTATCACTTCCCACAAAGGATTACACAATTAAATTTTGGATTCAGGTATAAATTTAATGCTCCAGATGACGAAGGGACTAGTGCAGAAAATGTCCAAAGCGTCTTTTGGTAAAATAGAAAATACCTATATTTACAGTATGAAAAAACTAATCTTTTGTACTATTCTAGGTACTTTACTCTTTAGCTGTAAAGAAACTCCCAAGACAACTGAGCATCCAGAAAGTCATACTGCATCCGTCCACTTTACGGTAACAGATGCTGCGAATGTGTCTTCTTATAATGTGTACAGAGGTGACGATTTGATAGAACAACTAATAGCTTCTAAACAAGATAATATGAGCTATACCGTGCAAGATGCTATACCTATCACCTCTCACCCATACGATCTAAAATACTCTGTAGAGCCTATGTTTATGGACTCTGTAGCCAACACTTCCATTCATATAGAGATAGAAGTAGATAGTATAATAGTCGCGGAGTCTAACAATGGCTCTGTACTTTTTGGAGAAGTTGCCAGTCTTTCTTGCTCGGGACAATAGTTATACCTTGCACATCACAGATAGGATAGATAGGCTGACGAAACAGAGGGCTTTAGTCTAACATAATTAGCCGCAATCGCATAAAAAAGGCACACTGTTTTCACAGCAAGCCTCGTTCTTATTTCGTTTTAAGTTTTGGTAGTATTCTTATACTAGCTCAGCCATTTTAGCTCCTATGCCAGCCGGCGAATCTACCACGTGTATACCGCACTCCCTCATTATAGCTTTCTTAGCAGATGCAGTATCTTCATCGCCACCCACAATAGCACCTGCGTGACCCATTGTGCGGCCAGCTGGAGCAGTTTCTCCTGCTATGAATCCTACTACTGGCTTAGTGCCGTATGCTTTTATATAACGAGCAGCTTCAGCCTCCATGCCTCCACCTATTTCACCTATCATTACTATTCCTTCTGTTTCTGGATCATTCATCAAAAGCTCTACAGCCTCTTTCATAGATGTACCTATGATAGGATCTCCACCTATACCTATAGCGGTAGTGCATCCCATACCAGCTTTCACTACTTGGTCTACAGCTTCATACGTAAGCGTACCTGATTTAGATACGATTCCTATTTTACCTTTTTTGAAGATAAATCCTGGCATTATACCCACCTTAGCTTCATCTGTAGTGATGACACCTGGGCAGTTAGGACCTATTAATCTACTCTCCTTGTTAGCTAAGTATGCTTTCACCTTTACCATATCGGCTACTGGGATACCTTCAGTAATACAAACGATTACCTTGATACCAGCTGCTGCTGCCTCCATAATAGCGTCTGCCGCAAATGGGGGTGGTACAAAGATGATGCTAGTATCAGCACCAGTCTTATTCACTGCATCTTCTACAGTATTAAACACGGGCTTGTCTAAATGAGTTTGACCCCCTTTACCCGGAGTTACACCTCCTACTACTTGTGTACCATACTCTATCATTTGACCAGCGTGGAAAGTGCCCTCGCTACCTGTAAAACCTTGAACTATAATTTTGGAATCTTTATTTACTAGTACTGACATTGCTATCTTATGAGCGGCAAAGGTATATTTTTTAGCTACATCAGAAAGACTATTATTATTCTGTCTTGTATATTTTCTTCATATAAAATTTACAATCAATAAAACGGAGTTGGTCTGGAAAAAATAGTCATCTAAAGAAATACATAGTACTTTGTATTGCATAGTACCTTTTAATGAATATATATTTGCATAACCAAATGAAGATAGAGAACACACAATCACAAATGCGAAAAGGAGTGCTAGAGTATTGCATACTCGCACTCACCAGTGCAGGAGAAGTGTACGCTTCTGATATTATACGCCATCTGAAAGATGCTAAGCTTATAGTAGTAGAAGGCACTCTTTACCCACTACTAACCCGACTAAAGAATGCTGGACTACTAAAATACGAGTGGAAAGAAAGCGACCAAGGACCACCCCGTAAATACTATTCACTTACCACAGAAGGCGAAAATTTTAAAGCAGAACTAGCCGCCACTTGGACAGAACTAACCACATCAGTATCTAAAATCACAAACACCAAATGAACAAAATCATTCAAATCAACCTAGCGGGACAAGCTGTATCTATAGACGAGCAGGCTTACCAAAAACTAAGCGAGTATCTGAAACAACTAGAAAATCACTTTGCATCCACTCCTGATGGAAGCGAAATACTAGGGGATATAGAATCTCGAATTGCCGAGCTCTTCTTTTCTAAACTTAAAAAGGGCAACGCTTTTATTAATAATAAAGATGTATCAGAAGCTATTACTCTTATGGGCACGCCCAGCGATATGGGCATAGAAGACGACTACGAAGAGCAACCTACCTATCAGACTTCATCCGCAGAAACTAGTAAAAAACTTTTTAGAGACCCAAATGATCGAGTTCTAGGTGGAGTATGCTCTGGACTAGCTGCATACTTTGGAATGGATACCAGCCTAATGCGTGTCATTACCATTCTCTTAGTAGTATTTGCAGGTCTTCCTATATTCATATATATTATACTATGGGCAGTACTGCCAGAGGCCACCTCACCACAAGATAGATATAGAATGTGCGGAGATGCTACCACTGTAAATGATATAGTAGACAGCGTAAGAAATGAAGCTAAAGGGGTAGCTAGTCGTGTAAAAAACGAAGCTTCCAACGTGGCTAACAACTTTAAAAAAAACGATAAATCACACTTCAACTCAGGAGGGGTGACCAATGGACTAGGCCAAGTAATCCGATTCTTTGGTAAAATATTTGGAGCAGCAGTACTTACAGGATTGGTAGCGACAGCAATAGCTATACTTGTCATACTGCTATCTAATGCCGCAGGCGGATTAGACATAAACTGGCATGGAGAAGAAGTGACTACACCCACTTTGCTCAAATCGCCTTCTTTAAATTGGATTTTTAGCATTACGCTGCTTAGCCTCATCCTCATACCTATAGGCACAGCTAGTTATGGGATATTAACCTACATTTTCAACTTAGAAAATTACATCAATCTGAAAGCCCTTTTCTTAGCTTGGCTTATTTGCTTAGCTGTATTCATAGGCACTAGTATATACTCTGCAGGAAACCTAAATGTAGAATCTTTTAAAACCTTTGGTGAAGAGATAAGACACAATCGGAATTTCCATCATTCTATCGAGCCTATTTCACCTATAGAACCTTTAGAGTCGCTTGAGCCGTTGGAACCACTGGAACCTTTAAAAGATTGGGTATACCCAGACAGTATATAACAGTGTAAAGGAAAGTAAGATGCTCTGGTTATCCTTATTACATTTGTACAATGCAAGAAAGATTTTCTCCATTTTCTCATCCCATTATATTTGATAATGACCACGCCATACTCACTGCTAGCGAAAAGCTAAACCTTGAGATGCAGGGCAGAAGAAGCGTTCGGAATTTTTCTGATAAAACAATACCGAAGGAGGTCATAGACAATCTTCTACGCATAGCCGCATCTGCCCCTAGTGGTGCTCATAAGCAACCTTGGACTTTTTGTGTAATAACCACTGAAGATATAAAATCACGAATACGTGAGGCTGCCGAAAAAGAAGAATACACCAACTACCACGGCCGAATGAGCGAAGAATGGTTAGAGGATCTTAAGAAATTCGGCACAGATTGGCACAAAGAATTTCTAACCACCGCTCCATACCTCATCGTTATTTTTAAGAAATCGTATGACTTAGAAAGTGATGGCGGCAAAGTCAAAAACTACTACGTAAGCGAGAGTGTAGGCATAGCTTGCGGCTTTTTGCTAAGTGCCATTCATCAACTTGGGTTGGTAAGCTTAACCCATACCCCAAGTCCGATGAATTTCTTAGGAGAGTTACTGAACAGACCAAGCAATGAAAAGGCCTTTCTACTAATACCAGTAGGCTATGCGGCAGAAGATGCTACAGTCCCCAATTTGAATCGCAAAGCATTATCTGAAGTTATGGTTAACTATTAGTAATTTCGCATCACTCTGTATGGCTAAAATAGAAGTTAACAACACCTCATTTGAGATAACTAAAAGTAAAGAAGGCTTACTTATAGATGGTAAACAGGCAAACTACGATATCATTGAATTACCAAACGGCGAATTCAATCTACTGTTTGACAATCAAAGTTTTACCATAGCTGTAGAAGGCAAGAATGCCTCTACTGGGGAATTGCGACTCAGTTTGAACGGAAGAAGTGTAGATACTAAACTTCAAAATAAACTAGCTGCCCTGCTCAAGTCTATGGGTATGGAAAGTGGCAAGAAAAAACTTAAAGAACTGAAAGCTCCGATGCCAGGATTAGTGCTAGACGTAATGGTAAAGTCTGGGGATACAGTCATTATTGGGCAAGACATTTTAGTACTAGAAGCAATGAAAATGGAAAATTCTATTAAGTCCCCTCAAGATGGCGTAATTGATAAAATCCTTATACAGAAACACGATAAGGTTGAAAAAAACCAAATACTTTTATCCTTTGAATAAGTGTATTAATCTTCATTTTAACTCCCCAAAAATACGTCCAAAAATGGCACCCAATTACACTGGGACAAGCCAATAAATAATCCAAAAAAAAAATACAAATGAAAAAAATCCTCCTCCTTTCTATAGTGACTGCTATGTCATTATTTAGCTATGCACAAGAGCTAGAAACCAAGAAAAAAGAACTTACTCAAGCAAACGCATCCTTAACGGCTGCACAAGCAAAAGTAGACGCTATACAAGCACAAGTAGCCGCACTCACACCTCCTGTTATTTGGACCAAGGGACAGTCTGTAGGTGTGTCGTTTAGCTCATTAGGCTTAACAAACTGGGTAGCTGGAGGTGTGTCATCAAACGCCATATCTACCTTTGGCAATATCTTCAGAAACTATAAAAAAGATAAAATAGAATGGGTGAATAACCTAGATATATCTTATGGTTTCATACAGAATGACGGAGAAAATATTCGTAAAAATGATGACCGTATTGACTTACTTTCAAAGCTAGGTTATGGCCTTTCTGAAAAACTAAATATATCTGCTTTGGTCAACTTCAAAACTCAATTTGCTCCCGGTTTTGACTTCACTATTGACTCTATAGCAGATGAAGACAGACGAGCAATCTCGAGGTTTTTAGCTCCAGCTACTCTAGTGGCCTCTTTGGGTTTAGACTACAAAGTAAATAAAAACCTATCTCTATATTTATCTCCAGCCACGGGTAAATTTACTATTGTACGAGATGATTCTATAGCTGCTGCTCGAACCTATATACCGGGAGACAAAGATGATAACGGTGATTTTTATTACAACCAAAACTTTAGACCTGAGTTTGGATTTTTTTTCAATGCTACTTTCAATGCTAAACTAAATGATCGTATAGGGGTAAAATCTACTCTTGGCTTATTTAACAATATTACAGATGCCAACAAAGACAATAGACTCAATACTGATGTAGACTGGATAACTGACGTAACTGCTAAGCTAACAAAGCATTTTGACGCTCGTATCTATACTAATTTAAAGTATGATCACAACCAAGTGTTGGCTACAGAAACAGCCCTAGGCAATGGTCCTCAAATACAGTTTCAAAGATTATTTGGACTTGGATTTAATTATAAGTTCTAATAAAAGGATTTTAACACCATTTTCCTCTCCATAACTAGAGGTGAAATACGCATTAAAAAAGGACTCCAAGCTAATCGTTTGGAGACCTATTTTGTTCGTCAGACTTATCTCACTTGTTTGTAAGGTTTCTGTTGTAATACGTTATAGCCATCAGAATAATCAACAAAAATTTTAGCTTTGACCACAATGAACAAAAGATACATCCTTCCTATATTCGCTCTTTTGTTTTTAGCATCTTGTAAAGATGATGAAGAGCAAACACCCGAACCTCAAGCTGGCACTACTATGCCGGCCTTCTATAAAGATGCGAATAATACAGCACCTACTTTTACTATAATAGCAGGAACTTCTGAGAGAGTATTAGATCCGCAAGATTTAGATTTTCATCCTACAAGACAAAACGAACTATGGGTTATAAATAAAGGGACTGACAATTCTGGAGGTAGTACCGTAAAAATATTTGAAGCTGGCTTAGCAACACAGACTACCGAATGGAGAAGAGATGGAAACGCATGGCATTTTATGGCCCTGCCCTCCGCTATATCTTTTAGTAAAACCAATGAAAACTTTGCTACATCAGCCAACATACAAGATGCCAACAGAAATGGCGGCTCATTCACTGGACCCTCTCTGTGGAGTAGCGACTTAGACATATACGCCAAAAACCCTGGTCCAGGTCTAAATGGTAGTCACCTTGACATGTTGCACGGCAGCCCATATAGCATGGGTATAGAATCTGACGAAGACAATGCCTTTTGGGTATTTGATAGTTACTACGAACATATAGTTTGGTACGATTTTGTAGATGATCACGGCCCAGGACACGATGACCACGATGATGGTATAGTCTACAGATATACAGAAATGAGGGTTACGCGTGAGCCAAATGTGCCAGCACATCTAGTAAAAGACGTGCCTACTGGAATTCTTTTTGTAGCAGATCCTGCAAGTGACAGAGTATTGTGGATGAATACCCTATCAGGTAAAATCGACAGATCTCTACCTTTAATAAATGAGCAACTCGCCAGTCATCAAGAAATGAAAGGACTAGAGTGGGGAGTATTTTCAGATGTAAATCTACAAGACCCTTGCGGTATAGAAGTAATAGGAAACGTACTATATGTATCTGACAATGCTACAGGAGAAATAATCGCTTATGACAAAGAAGCCAAAAACGAACTAGGTAGAATAGAAACCGGTGCCAAAAGTATTATGGGCTTAAAAGCCGATAAAAACGGGCAGCTTTGGTATGTAGATGCAGAGGCAAACACCGTAGTGCGTATAGATCAGAACTAGGCACTTTCTTAACCAGAAAACCTCCATAAAAAAGCTTTTTAAAACAACTCCCCATAAACAATGGGTGGGCTGTTTTTCTACAAATAAATTTTCTTTATATTTGTAAAGTGAAAAGCACACCTATAGCAGTTAGAGCAATAGCTCTGTCTGTGAGTATTTTAATACTCATAGGTACAATAGGCGTTTCTGCCGATTTTCATATCTGCCAAGGCAAGGTGAAAACCTTTAGCTTTTTTGGGGAAGCAGAAAAATGTTTTGATATGGAGTCTCAGATTCATTGCATAAAATCAACAGAGAGACAGGTTAATAAAAAGAAATGCTGCACCAATGAAGCATTCTACAGTACGGCTTCATTTCAATCAGAAGCTAGTGCATTAAGCACATCACAAACCATCACCATTGCCGCTCACTACCCAATAAACAATACTAATCTTGTGGCTTTGAGCCTACAAATAAATAGATGGCAAGTTCCGCACCCGCCACTCATTAGGCAGCAAAGTTCACTTGTCATAGCCTATCAAAGTTTCCTAATTTAGGATTCACTCACCATTCTTACAGAGCGGTAAATTGTCGCTCTAGTTTTATACTGAAGTTCATATGCTTTAGTACATTTTAATACTAAAAAAAAATACAGTGAAATTAATACTAATAAAAACAACGCGTATACTAGCATTAATGGGTTCTATGACGGCTTGTTCTAGTAACACCAATTCTGAAAACGATAAATCTGGGAAAGAGTATACCTCTGCCTATATATGCCCAATGCACTGCGAAGGAAGCGGCAGCGACACTGCTGGCACTTGCCCTACTTGTGGAATGGATTACGTAAAAAACAATAAATAAAAAGAAAAATGAAAAAATTAATTACAATTTCAGCCGTACTATTTATGACGATAACTGTTTTCGCCCAAAAGGATGTAAAACTAAAAATCAACCATAATCTAGGCTCAAGTGCTTTTGCTTTTAATACAGAAGCCCAAAACGATTTAGGACATAAATTCAAGTTAACTAGACTAGAATACTACATATCCGGAATCAGTATTACGCACGATGGAGGTATGGAAACAAAAGTTTCAGATAGATATATATTGGCTAAAGCAAACCAAGCTAGTAGTATGCTTCTTGGCAATTTAGATGTGACGAACATTGAGGCTATCAATTTTTCTATAGGAGTAGACGCAGGCGTCAATAACGGGGATCCAGCTGCTTGGGAATCTTCACACGCCTTATCTCCTAAGGCCCCATCCATGCACTGGGGTTGGGCTGCAGGATACAGATTTGTTGCTCTAGAAGGAAAATCAGGAGAAAACTTTGCTCAGAACTTTCAGATTCACGCTTTAGAAAACAAAAATTACTTCCAACAAAGTATTCCTGTAAGCGGAGAAGAGGTAGACGGTGCTTTATTAATCACTTTAAATGCAGATTATACAAAAGCCGTTTCAGGTATGAATATGGAAAGTGGTCTAGTGGAACATAGTGGAAGCGGAGAAGCCGCAAATTGCATGAGATTATTTCAAACCAGCGTTTTCACTAATTCATCTGGAGAAGGAAATACCTTGTCCGTAGGAGACGTAAAAGTTTCAGATGCTTTTAGTGTTTATCCTAACCCATCAAATGGTACAATCCAAATTAAGCTAAATGACAAACGGTTTCAGTCTGCAGATATTAAATTGACTAACATTCTAGGTGAGACGATAAAAGAGGTAAAGGCTATGCAAGCTAATGAGGACCTTACTATTGAATCTCCAGGTATTTATTTCCTTACGATTGCAAAAGAGGGCCTTCTAAGTACTGAAAAAGTAATAGTACAATAAATCATTGAGAGGTAGGAAAACCATATTCAGTATTCTAGTTGCAGTGGTGCTATGTAGTTGTCAAAAAGACAACTTATTTCAAGCACCTTTAACTGTGGAAGAATTTGAATTGCCAGCGGGTTTTCCTACTATCTTATATCCTGAAGACAATGCGTATACCACTGCTCGGTGGGAACTAGGTAAGAAGTTGTTTTATGACAATGTTCTATCCATAGATAGCTCCATAAACTGCGGCACTTGTCATAAGTCTTCGCTAGCCTTTAGTGACGATGTATCTTTCAGTGACGGTGTAAAAAAACGTCCAGGCACTCGAAATTCTCCGACACTAGCCAATGTAGCCTACCACCCTTACCTTACAAGAGAAGGCGGGGTTCCAAGCTTAGAAATGCAAGTACTTGTTCCTATTCAAGAGCACAATGAATTTGATTTCAATATTGTGGATGCCGGAGAAAGATTAATGCAAGACAGTACATATACGGCGATGAGCCAGAATGCCTATGGTCGAAATCCAGATTACTAT
>JBDNFQ010000067.1:0-3603 GCA_041689715.1 Bacteroidia bacterium | reverse complement strand
TTTTACTGTGAAGATACGTCGATAGAACTCATATTGCACACTCCTGAGGACATGCATTGCATACACTGGGACGGGCTAGAACCCTACAGCAACCTAATGGGCGACACTATAATCGGTTACGAAAACTTTTACGGGCATATAAATGCGAATACTTTTCGCACTATTGATACGGCTGGTGTATATCTAGCTCGCATCACCAATAAAACCTTTTGTACAGCGTGGGACACACTCCGTGTGACGGAAATGCCAAAACCTAGTAAAAGTGTGATCAGTAGAAACGGGAATACGTTAAAGAGTTCTATTTCTGCTAGTGCATATCGCTGGTATTTCAATGGCGAAATAGACACTTTAACTTTTCAGCCCTTTTACGTACCTACGGCCAACGGATACTGGCAAGTACAGCTGATCTCAGAATACGGCTGTGAGAGTGAGTTGAGTGACTCGTTTTTGGTTTATTTTGCTAGCATCAAACCCTTAAACCCTAAACCTTTGTCCTTCAAAATATACCCCAATCCGAGTAATGGACACATCTTATTACAAGTGCCCAAAGAAGGGAAATACAAAATACAACTTAGTACAATCGGTGGGCAGCTTGTCAGGCTGAGTGATTCGCCCCAAGGCGAATTGTACCGAAGTGAGAACAAGCAAGTTACTCTTAACACAAAACTAACCGCAGGCACATACATCATCACCCTCACAGATGAAGATGGGAAAACAGGCAGTGAAAAGATGGAGGTAGTGAGGTAAGCTCTAGTCTCTTATTACCTCTTACTAGTCGCTAGATTAAAACGGCATATCCTCTCCCGGTTCAAAAGGAGACATATCGTTCATCTTACTTCCGAAAGTAACGCTAGAATCTTGTATAGTATCATCACCATAGTCGCTATAGCCCCAGTCTGTAAACTTACCGAAGTGCTTCACAAACTTAAGATTAACAGTACCCGGCGAACCGTTTCTGTGCTTTCTTATTATGATCTCTGTTAGGCCGGTATTATCGTTTCCTTCATCGTCTTGTGTGATACCATAGTACTCCGGGCGAAAAATAAATGTAACCAAATCTGCATCTTGCTCTATAGATCCAGACTCTCTAAGGTCAGAAAGTATAGGTCGTTTATCCTGACGTTGCTCCACTGCTCTACTTAGCTGAGCTAGTGCTATTATAGGAATATCTAACTCCTTAGCTAGTCCTTTGAGCGACCTCGATATGTAGGATATTTCCTGCTCTCTATTGCCTGTATTATTAGTACCTTCCTCTGCACGCATAAGCTGTAAGTAGTCAATGATAATCATATCTAACTGACGATTACTTTTCAGTCTACGTGCTTTTGCCTTTAGTTCTAGTACAGATAGTGCAGGCGTATCGTCTATAAATAGCTTCGCATCTTCTATAGTACTTATTTTGGTATGTAGCTGCTGCCACTCATGTTCTTCTAGCTTTCCACTTCTTATTTTCTCAGAAGAGAGTTCAGCTTCAGAAGCTATCAGCCTCTTTACTAGCTGCATACTACTCATCTCTAGTGAGAATATAGCTACACTTTTATTAGCAAGTACCGCTGCATTACGAGCCATACTGAGTACAAAAGCTGTCTTACCCATACCTGGACGAGCGGCTAGAATAATCAAATCACTTTTTTGCCAGCCAGAGGTCATACGATCTAGCTCAGTAAAACCTGTTGGGATACCGGTTAACCCATCACCATCTGCTGTAGATTCTTCTATATCTTTTATTGCTTTGGCTATAAGGTCACTCACCTCATCGTAGTTTTTAGTCATCGTACTGTTTTTGATTTCAAACAGTTGCTTCTCTGACCGATCTAGTAGTTCGAATGCATCAGAAGTTTCTTCGAAGGCCTTCTCCCCTATTTCGCCGGCCACAGTAATGAGTTGACGTTGGATACTTTTTTGAATAACAATGTGTGCGTGGTACTCTATGTTGGCTGCACTACTTATTTTATTGGTAAGAGAAGTTATATAGTAAGCACCACCAGCAGATTCTAGCGTTCCATCCTTTCTGAGTTGCTCTGTAACCGTAAGTATATCTACAGGATGACCGAGTGTAAACAAAGAGATGATAGCACCATATATCAATTGATGTGCATCTACGTAAAACGCATCTGTCTTCAGGTAACTGGCTACTTTTTCGGGAGCGTGCTTTTCTAGCATCAATGCACCCAAAACTGCCTCTTCGAGATCACGAGCTTGTGGCTGCAGTCTGGACATATCCATATTCCCAAAAGTGCTTTTCTTTTTCGCCGCTGCTCTTTTTTTCTCCATGTTACTTACTTGTAAACTTATCTACTGTTAATACTATTATCTATTTTGAGGAATTCAAATGTATGTCTGTAATCCAATCCTTATACCCATAGAAATACACACTACTTGAATACTCCTAGTTATACACACACAAGCCCAAAATGTGTATTAAACGTTAACAAGCACTAAGAATTACTCTAATCAATTGACTATCAATTCCATCTTATCAACACCTGCAATTTAGCCAATATAATATCACACTAATTTAGGCTACCTACACCACATATAAATCAGGAAATAAATACCTCATACTGAAACCTTACATAGTTTTCAACGCACATAATAGGGATAACTTAATTTGCGGCTTAGTCCAATTTTCTAAAATTTTGGTCATTAACCAAATAGTATAATAATTATGGTATACTGCCACATCAATTTGGTCTTATATTTGTTAAAATTAATAATAATGGAAGCACAGTTTTCACCAGGAGTAAAAGAAGTCATACAATTTAGCAGGGAAGAAGCTATTCGTCTTGGGCATAGTTATATAGGTACGGAGCATCTGCTTTTAGGTCTTAT
Source organism: Bacteroidia bacterium (assembly GCA_041689715.1). Taxonomy (GTDB): domain Bacteria; phylum Bacteroidota; class Bacteroidia; order NS11-12g; family UBA9320; genus UBA9320. Next base: position 771 of record JBDNFQ010000067.1, on the reverse strand, counting down.
AAGGCAAGGAGATGGCAAAGCCATTCGCCACCTAAAATCCATGGATATCGATATGCTTAGACTTAAAAAAGCAGTAGAAGACAGCATACGTGACACTACGAGCAAGTCTACCAATATTGGCAACATACCACTGACCAAGCAAGCCGAAAAAGCACTGAAAATCACATACTTAGAAGCTAAAATATTTAAGGATGACGTAATCAGAACAGAACATCTGTTGCTCTCTATTTTAAGAGATGAAGACAATATTGCTTCACAAATATTAAATCAATTTGGAGTAGACTACGATCTATTTAAAAATGCCATGGAAGACAAACTTCCAGATACTACTATAGAAATGAGCACGGATAGTCCAGAGGATTTTTATAATGAAGAAACAGGTAAATCTGCCACACCAAGTAAGCCAGGAACGAAGAGTAAAAGTAAGACTCCTGTTCTTGATAATTTCGGAAAAGACCTGACGAAATTGGCAGAGGCTGACAAATTGGACCCTATAGTTGGCAGAGATAAAGAAATAGAGCGTGTATCTCAGATATTGAGTAGACGTAAAAAAAACAATCCAGTACTAATAGGTGAGCCTGGTGTAGGTAAAACTGCCATAGCAGAAGGTCTTGCCCTGCGTATCGTTCAGCGAAAAGTATCACGTGTGCTTTTTGACAAACGCGTAGTGACCTTGGATCTAGCCAGTTTAGTAGCAGGTACTAAGTACAGGGGTCAGTTCGAAGAGCGAATGAAAGCCGTAATGACCGAGCTCGAAAAAACGGATGACGT
>JBDNFQ010000066.1:0-3827 GCA_041689715.1 Bacteroidia bacterium | reverse complement strand
GCTTTGAATTCTGTGCTGTCTATATCTAGAACAGCATACACACTATTCCCTCTGATACATGGTACTACTATCTCTGAGTTACTAAGGGAACTGCAAGCTATGTGTCCAGCAAACTGATGGACATCGTCTACTATTTGTGTCTGCATGGTTTGCCAAGCAGTACCGCACACTCCCTTCCCATAACCAATGGTAGTACAAGCGATAGGGCCCTGAAACGGCCCTAAAATCAGTTTATCTCCTTGTACTCTATAAAAGCCAATCCAATGGTTAGGAAAGTGTTCCATAATTAGTCTTGAGATATTAGCCATGTTTGCTATATCATCTACATCTTTGTATATCAGGCTTTTAGCCTCTATTAAGAATGCCTTGTATTTATTTTCTTTGTTCAAGTTTACGGTAATATTACTTTTTTAATAGACGTATAAGATGTGTATGGCCCTAATTTTGCTCTAAATAACCTAAACCATGAAGTCCTCACATTTAAAAATACTATTAGTATTTACAGCCCTTAACACCCTCTTCTTAATATTGCTTCTGCTCTACTTTAAGTAATGTATGCTAGATTAAGTGATCTAGGATGGAGTCGCCTTCTTTAGGTTGATACCTGTTTTATGGTTTCTTTTTAAGCACTACAAATCCCCACTTTGCCAAATCCCCGGTTTCATCCTCATATCTATCTGCAAAAACGACATTGTAACCAGTTATGGGATCTAACTCAGCTTCTTTTATTGGGGCAATAGAACCATTTAACTTAATTATAAATCGATACTCTGCGTTATTGCCTCTATCAATTGTAATTATGTCATCGGTAGTGAAATCTAGATTGAATTCTATTTTACTATCCACAGCTAGTGCACTATTAGCCTTTATTTCATTCATTATTTGATAAAATTCAAAGTATTTATTCGCGTCTGGTGAGTCCCAATCTATCTCGTCTTTACCAAAGAAACTAAGCCTATGTTTTAATCCTGCCTCTTGACCATTATAAATAAGAGGCAAGCCACGTAGGGAGTAGCTAAGTACAGCCATCGCTTTCCAAGATTCTCCAAGTCGCTCATCTATAGTTCCGTTCCAACTATTTTCGTCGTGATTGGTTATCATGTTCATTGGGAATGCTTTTGTTCCATTTATACTATCTTTTTCACTCATTACACGGATAATTTCCTTAGCATTTACCTCACCTTTGTACAATTTATTGAATATGTGGTGCATTTCCCATCCGTAGTATGCGTCAAAAGCAGATTCAAATTGATCTGGCTGATGCGTTTCACTCTCAGCTAGCATAAACATGGGTTTCACTTTTTCTAGAGCGACTCTTGCTTCATTCCAAAAGTTGGTAGGTACTTCCATAGCTACGTCACAGCGGAAACCATCTAGATCGCATTCATCTACCCAAAACTGCATACTTTTTATCATAGCGGTACGCATATCTTTATTATCGTAGTTTAAATCTGCCACATCTGTCCAGCCCCAGCTTTTACCATCTTCACCTATTGGGTCTGTGATTTTACCAGTACTGTCGTGTGTATACCATTCTGGGTGCTCTGTAAGCCAAGTATTATCCCAGGCTGTATGGTTGCCTACCCAGTCTAAGATCACATACATATCCATATCGTGGCATTTTTTAATGATTCGTTTAAAATCGTCTACTGTTCCATATCTTGGATTTACAGCGGTGTAATCTGAGATGGAGTATGGGCTACCCCAGTATTTATCGTAATCTGGAGTTGCCAGATCTTGCACAAAAGTATCGCCCACAGCTTTTCTATTGAGTCTTCCAATAGGTTGTATAGGCATAAACCAAAGTACATCTACACCTAGTTCTTTTAACTTAGGGAGTCGTTCTTCGAAAGCAGCAAGTGAGCCTTCTTCAGTGTATTGCCTCACGTTCACTTCATAGATTGTTGCGTTTTTGATCCACTCAGAAGGTAGTTTTGTAACAGTCTGGTCTTTTTTTTCTTGTGTGCTGCAAGCCACTAGGATAGTGGCTAGTAATATATATATGTACTTTTTCATGGTGTATTTGTTAGTTTGTATGTTGCTAGTAGTGCTATGAATAGTGAGCTAAGAGTGATGAAACCCAAAGACTCCGTAATATCCGAAAGTGTATTTCCTAAGAATATTTCAGATGTGAAAGTTATAATAAATAATGGAATATAAAGTAGCCATTTATTGGGTGTGTTTTTAAGCTTAAGATATAGTGAGATCACTATCGGTGCAATGAAGACGAAGTAGCATTTCCAGGCAAGTGGCGAAAAAACAGGAATGAAAGAGAGTACTATGAGCCATTGGATGGCGAGTGCATGTTCTTGATTTCTATTTTTATAAAACATGTAAGATACCCAGAGTCCAATAGACCCTATAACGCTAATAGTAAGTATTTTAGTTTGGCTAACAGTCAGACTGGCGATATTGAAATACCATCCATCAAATCGTGACGTTTCCGAAAATAAGCCACAGAAGAAACTCCAGAGTGACTGGTTATAGTGAATGCATTGTAATCCGTTTGCTACCTGCTTAGTATACCACTGCGTATATAACGCAATGCTACCGTCGCCAAAGTAAAATAGAACCAATATATGCGTAAGACCTAAACCCATTATAGTCCATAGTGTGGTGCGAAATTCTCTTCTGAAAAGAAGAAATGGTATTAAAATAATAGGATAAACCTTAGTGCTAATAACCAATGCTAAAAGTATCCCTGCCCAAAAATGTTTTTGTTTTAGTGTTAAGATTAAGGATAGAATGCAAATCGCGAGTATGCTCACATTCACTTGTAGATTACTAATCTCCTCTATGAAAATACGGAGAGTCAGCAGAAACGGAAGAAGGAAAAGAGGATTAGTAAGGGATATTTCATTCTTGTTTTTACTGCTTAGTTTAAAGACTAACTCTTTACTAGTGAAAAAGGAAATAGTCCATTTGAAAATGAGCCAATAAGTGGCGAGCATGCTTAGAAGCCATACTAGTCTAAGCCCAACAAAACTTACCTGATTGAGCCAATGAAGTGGGATGGAGGCTATACTCATAAAGGGTGGCCAAGTATTGCGATGTGCTGAGTAAATGTAGTCTCCTTGCCAAGCCAGTTTACCAGCTTCTATGTATCCACCCAAATCTCCTTCTCGCTGTATGTCTCGCAGTATCTCTAAGCATAAGAATACTCCACAAGCGATGATAACTAACGCTGGTAACTGTTTGCTATATGTTTTGAAGAAAGACACTTAAGTATTGATTATTCTGTTTATCCCTTGTTTAAGGAGTGTTTCATTGAAATTAAGTAATAATCCAAGTCGTTTTTTAGAAAGCTTTAGGTAGGTCATAGTCTGTGCGTGATGAATTGGCATAATTAGCCCAACCGCTTTTATTTCTACTACTACCAAATTTTCAACCAATAAATCCATCCTGTAGTGACAATCAATTTCTTCACCTTTATAAATAACAGGAAGAGATTTTTCTTTTTCTACATATAGCCCTCGCTCTAGAAGCTCTTTTGTAAGACAAGTTGCATAAGCGGATTCCAATAGACCTGGACCTAGTTCCCGATGAACCTCTATAGCTGCTCCAAGGATTATCTTAGATATTCTATCTTCTTCTTCCATTTTATTCTTGTTATTTATACCACAAAGAGACAAAGGTCTCAAAGTCTTTGCCGCTATAAAATCTCTGTGTTCTTTGTCTCTTTGTGATACATGATTTTAATTCTCAACTATTGTATATTTCCAATCCCCTTTATTTAAAGTAACTATCACCTCATTGCTGAAGTATTTGCGTTTGTACATTAAGGTGTCAGCATTATTTTTTACAATCTCAAAGTCGCCATAAAGCAG
>JBDNFQ010000065.1:0-2437 GCA_041689715.1 Bacteroidia bacterium | reverse complement strand
CTAATTTGAATCTTGCTTGATTAAGAAAGAGAAAGTCCGAATCAGGTTATAAGGCTTGATCCTTTGAGTTCGAATGGTTTACTTTCTCTTTCTCTCAATCTTTATTATGCTTACAATGCTAATGCAAGTCTAAAGGAGTTCTTCTGACTATCAGCAAGATATTGATCGCTCTTTTCAGTTTCCTTTTGTGAAAAAATTCATTACCAAACCATTGTCTGTGGATCTATTGAAGGATTTATAAATATGCACGAATCTTGGCTTTAAAGATCACCTTTTAAAAATTGAGTGTACTAATCTGAGTAAGCCTCAGCGGGTCTGTACTGAAGAATAATCGAAGCCTTTAATTGTTGACCAAAATATACCAATTTAGTGAAGTGGCTATGCATAACCAAATAAAGTACGGAGCTATGAGTAGTGACTTGGTGCCCAGTAAACTCCAATTACTAAAGAGGAAATAACCTACCAACATAGTAAGAGCTATAATGACTAAGAGTGCAAGTAAGGTTAGGTGAAAATTAAAGAACAACGGATTCCAGCCGACATTGAGCACGAACTGAAGAGCAAATAAAGCAAGCACAGTATTCGTTTTGTCTGCTTTTACCCAATAGGCCATATAGATACTAAAGCAAACCATAATAGTGGTCCAAGCTGCACCAAACACCCATCCTGGGGGAGTCCACGGGGCTTTGTTAATACTCTGATAGTAATTGCTGCTAGGTCCTTCTCCCATCAGAAAACCACCTATACCCAAGGCGGCAAAGTTGATGATAAGAAAGAGGATGATGTTTTTAGTAATTGGCGACATTGGTTTTCTTTTTTTAAGAGTATAAAAGTATAACTTTTTTAGTTGAGTTCAGCTTTGCTAGATTCATCTAACCTACTAGCGTCTATTAAAATACCATTCTCATTTTGTTCTATTATGTAGTTGAATTTTTCACCCCATCTAACTTCGTTGGCTCTATATGAAGTGCGTGAGTACACTATCTGAGAAAATGATTCGTCAAAAGCTTTCAGTACGATTATGAATTCTGCATCTTTAGCTTTTAACTCATTATCAGTAAAATCGTGAAGTGGACTTTTGTCATCTATGGGGTGCACAACAGTCCATACACTAGGCAAGAAAACCACGGAGGAGCGTTCTAGTTTTAGATTATGAAAATCACGGAGGTTCGAGTTGTTCCTGAGCATGGATATAGATATATTTACCTCTACTTCTAGCAGCTGATTAGCATGTGGATTTAGCAACCTAAACATAAATCCGTTTATAGATTGGTAAGGTGCTACCACTGCGTGTGTGCTATATTTTATTTTAGCATTGGGCTTAGAAAAGCGTCCGTATACCATCCCTGTAGCTAGGGCAAAGGTGAGTAGACCGAGCATAGATTCTACAGCGGCTACTATATTGGCTGCCAAGCTGATAGGAGCGACTCTGCCATATCCTAATGTGGTGATGGTCTGAGCACTAAAGAAAAATGCTTCTAGAAAATTATCTAAACTAGAGTCGCCTTCTATTCCCGTGAGATTCTCTACGCCTATGAGAAAATAGAAACTCGCAAAAATGAGATTGACTGCTAAATATCCTCCAAGTACTACACTTACAAACTGGAGCTTGGACATGGTCACTAGTGAATGAAAGAAATTGACACGCTGCCAAAATGGGATATTTAATTTGCGGACATTAAAACTGCCGTCTTTATTAAGTGTACGAATTTTGCCTCCAGAGGCTTTTTCGCCTAAGCCAAGATCTTCGTATTCTTTTTTTTGTTTTGCCATTGAGTTTAATCGCAAAGATTAACGATTTAAAGATTCTAATTGTTCTTTGAGATAATTATTACGATCTATCAGCAGTTTTGTCATATATCTTTTGAGAAAAAGAAAATCTGCTACACGGCCTGTAGCTCCCAGGGGTGATGTGTACGTACTTGTATCTTTCATATTCGTTACTCCGTTATTCTCTTCAAAAGAATGAGTATGCTCAAAGCTAAGAAAAGCTCAGCTTACCATTTCGTCTATAAAAGTATATGGAGCTTCCATTTGCGTTATTTTAACGGTCAGTTTTTGCATTATTCCAAAATGCTTAGCCTCCCAAGTTACGGTTTCGCCTAGAGCTATGAGTCCATCTGTTTTGCCTGCAATAGCTCTTTCGCATGTATGAGACATACTGGTTTGATGCAAGTCTATACTGCGGGCAGCGTCAAATACTTTTTGTATTGGTGCTTGTATATTAATGGAAAGGTGGATCGTTGGCATTTTATTTCTCTTCAAAATTACGAATTCTGATATAATATGTAGATTTGTTATGTCTTTGATAAACCATTATAAAATACTAGAGATCCCTAATTATTCAACCTATGCTAAGGTGAGGAAGGCGTATATCGCTAAAATGAAGTTATATCATCCTGACTTGAATAAGTCGCCTGAAGCTGAGGAGCTAAGT
>JBDNFQ010000064.1:0-15909 GCA_041689715.1 Bacteroidia bacterium | reverse complement strand
ATGTGAAAAAGAATGCTGTAAAGGTAAAGTAGACGAGGCTATGCCTACTGATTCTACTACTGAATTAACAGGAGATGAGCAAGCACACATGTGTACTGCAGAGTGCCAGAGTGATCCTCATTCTTGCCCTAATCATTCTCACGACGATCATTAATATTCGTTAAAAGCAAAAAATAAAAATCCTGACTGCATCTTTGTGGTCAGGATTTTTTTATGAACGATAATTCTAAGATATCAGCGGTCATTATAACCTTCAATGAGCAAGAGCACATAGGTGCTTGTATACGCTCGCTACAAGGTGTGGTAGACGAAGTATTGGTAGTAGATAGCTACAGTACAGATGATACAGTCCTCATAAGCGAGGCTCTAGGGGCAAAGGTCATTTCTATGAAATGGCAAGGCTATGCTGAGACTAAAAATGTAGGGAACTTAAATGCTACATATGCGATTATACTCTCCATAGATGCCGACGAAGAACTAAGCAAAGAGCTTCGTGCTAGTATACTTGCCCAAAAATCTATAGGATTGAGAATAGACGAGGTATATAAATGGAATAGGCTAAATAACTACTGTGGCCAATGGATAAAATACGCAGGATGGTATCCAGATAACAAAGTACGCATGTTTCACAAGCATAATAGTAAGTGGGAGGGAGAAGTGCATGAGGAATTAGTACATGTAGATACCGTTACAGAAAAACATCTGGTTGGTGACTTGCTGCATTATAGTATTAAAGATAAAGACGACCATATAGCACGCATCCATAAGTATAATAAGCTAGCAAGTAAATATCCCAACCGCTTAGTTGCTTATTTGTCTGCTATTAGCACTTTTATAAAATTATATATTGTGAAGTTAGGAATCTTAGACGGTAAACTAGGCTATCAACTATGCCTTATTTCGGCCAAGGCTAAGGTTTGGAGATAATGGCTATTGCTCAGAAAGCAAGAAAGCATTTCACCTTGCGATGAAATGCCTTTTTATTGATTTTTTGTAGTGCTTATTTTACTAGTTCCTTGATGTGATCTTCCAACTCATACTCGTCTCCTTCTACATATCCTGTATGTGTATACACTATTTTTCCTTCTCGGTCTATCAAAAATGTGACTGGCGGGTTAGCAACGTTCATAGCTCTTTGTAACTCGCCATTTGGGTCTAGTAACACATCGAAATCCCAATTTAATGCATTCACTGTGGGCTTTACCTTAACTGCATTTCTGCTATCATCTACACTTATAGCCACTAGTTCCAGATCGTATTCTTTTATCCACTCGTCTAGTAAGCTATTTACATTTTTCAATTCCTTAATGCAAGGCTTACACCACGTAGCCCAAAAAGAGATTATTGTAATTTTGCCGTTTATACCATAGTCGGCAATATTTACATCTTCACCATCCATGTTTTTTAAAGTAACATCTGGCAGGGTGCCAGTAGATTCAAGTTTTGAACTGTCTGTTTGCGAAAACGCTGCAACAGAAACTAGTAGTATTATTAACGTAAAGATTTTTTTCATTGTATTTTGATCTTCTATTGTGCGATAATAAGTTCAATTACTATACCAATACAATGTATTTGATAAATATATTCTTGTCGTCCCAAGATATCTTAGGTTGGTACTAACGTAAAGTGGATGCAATACTATAGTTGGCTCTGTTTTTTAGTAAAATAAACGTAGCCCATGAAGTGGACAATAAGCTCGAGCGTAATGTACTAAAAGCACTACAATTCTTATACAAAAATATAGCTTTTACCATAGAAAGAAGGAGAAAGTAAATAGCAGAATTGTATTTTACTTTTCTGCACACCTAGTGTATTTCTATTTCAATATTAGGCCGTATATTGCGTTCTTTAATAGATAAAAGAAAGGCTATTCTGAATGAAAAAAATTGCAATAAATCTAGGTATAATGGCACTTATCGTATTGACGGTAATTTTCGGGATATTTTGGTTTTTAGATACATATACAAAGCACGATGATGCATTGGTAAAGGTTCCTAATCTAGAAGGGGTTAGAGTTTCTAAAGCGATTAGTACTTTAGAAGAGTTAGAACTTCAAGTTCTGGTTTCTGATACAGTGTACAAGGACGGAGCTAAGAGGTTTGCAGTTATCAATCAGAATCCTATAGCTGGTTTAGATGTAAAGAAAGGACGAAAGGTGTATTTGGTAATCAATACGGGGGACGTGCCTATGGTGATAGTTCCCGATTTGGCAGAGAAAACTTCGCTGCAGCAGGCTACTAACATCCTACTCAGAAGGCATTTGAAAGTGGGTAAAATAATAAAGGTGGTCAACTCTTCTGTGAAAACTAAGAATGATGAGCCGGTTCTAGCTCAGTATATAGCGGGAACTACAGAAAAACTAGTGCCAGGTACAGAAATAGAGCGAAACTCTGAAGTAGATTTAGTAGTAGGAATAACAGCTAATTATTATCAATCTGATTCTACTGAAGTAGATATAGATGGGGGAGATGAGTAATAGAATTCTTACGCGTAAAATGACAATAAGCATAACCCAAATTCGTTCTTCTAATATGTATACAGACTTACTAAGGAATGCATTTTATGTATCCGTATTTTGCCTTTTCTTTAGTACGCTTAGCTATGCACAAGTTACTACGTATCCTATTCATGAAAATGCGGTTCTTCAAAACTTTCATAAGGCTAACCCTACGTATCAGTTTCAAGGAATTCTTAAATCTAAATTTGGAAAGAGAGACACCCTGGAATTGCCTTTTTTTGATGATTTTTCAGAAAGCAATCTATATCCAGATAGTACCAAGTGGCTTAATAATCAGGTGTATATTAACAATGACTTTCCCATACAGCCACCTACATTCAATGTAGCCACTTTTGATGTACTAGATGCTAATGGTATTCCGTATCGTGGAACTATCAATAAAGACCTCAGTACTTTTGGCGATAGCCTTATAAGTCAACCTATAAATTTAAAAGATTCATTAGGCGTGCCTTATAAACTGAGCGATTCTATAATTTTAAGTTTCTTTTATCAACCCAATGGGAATGGCTACCATCTAAATAGTGAAGATTCGTTGAGATTATCTTTTAAAGTAGATGATACTACTTGGGTTCAGGTTTGGAGTGTTGCAGGTCAGTCAAGCAGTGCTGATTTCGTTCAAGTTTTTATTCCAATTTTGGATATTAAATATTTACACAAAGGTTTTCAATTTGCGTTTAGCACCTATACTAGGCAAGTAGGAAATGCAAATCATTGGCATGTAGACTATGTAGTATTGGATGAAAATAGAAGTTTGAATATTGATTACTATAATGACTATGCAGTGCAGTCTACTCCTAGTTCATTGTTAAAAAATTACTTCACTATGCCCTATGAGCATTTCAAAGTGAATCCTGTATCTGAAACGGCACCATCCGTAACATTTAGGGCAAGTAATCTTCTTAATATGGGTAAAAATATATTGGTAAGACATGAGGCTACCTCTGGTGGGAACACGCTTGTGAGCACTAATTTTGTAGATAATAGTAATAATATTTTAGCACAAAGTAGTGCGGAAAGAACCTTTACTATCTTTAATTTTTCTAACCTTACTGGAACTAAGCCTGTCATAAAACACACCGTAAGTGTGCAAGAAAATGGAGTAGTAAATGATTATAAGAAGAATGATAATATTACAGTAGAGCTAGAGTTTGAAGACTATTATGCCTACGATGATGGTACTGCAGAGAGAGGTTTCGGGTTCGATCAAAATACTAATCCCAGCAATATAGAAGGTCAGATAGCCTTAGGTTTTAATGTGCTGAAGCAGGAGAGACTATATGCCATAGCTACGTATTTCAATGAGGCTGTTTTTGATGTGTCAGCAAGACGTTTCAGATACAGAATATGGAAGGATCTGGCAGGTATAAATGGTGCTGTTGCAGATGAACTCATTTACGAATCTGAGATACAAGTACCAGCTTATAACTCAGCCAATGGAAAGCGTACTTTTTCTGCTCATTATCTCGATACTAACTTAATATTGAGCCCAGGTACATACTACATCGGCTGGTGGCAGCCAGAGATTTTTAATCTTAATGTAGGCTGGGATATGAACTTTGGCAATACTCAAAATCCCAATAGACCTAATCCTATGTTATACTACAATACCTTTAATATTTGGAGCAACTCAGGTGTGCCAGATGGTACACTTATGATGCGTCCACATTTTGGAGACAGTGTAGGCATATACCTTGAAGTGCCAGAGCAGCAAGTAAAGAATAAGCAGATTAAAGTATATCCTAATCCTGCGAGTAATATAGTGCATTTGACAGCAGAGTTCGCACAGGTATCTTTGTATACTATGAGCGGTGTTTTGCTTAAGGCAGAACAGAATAAAACGTTTTTGGCTGTAAATGATGTTCCCGAAGGGTTATACTATCTGAGATTAGTCAATGAAAAAGGCGAACTCTTTACAAGCAAGATTGTTATCATTGCACTTTAAAAAGTAACAAACGAGTATGCAAGATATTACGGTAGAAGAGCTAAAGCAAAAGTTAGATAACAAAGAAGAACTTTTGTTAATCGATGTAAGAGAAGATTGGGAATACCAAGATTTCAATATCGGAGCAAAACTGATTCCTCTCGGCACACTCCAAGGTGCGGTAGAGGATTTAGACGCTTGGCAAAACAAAGAGGTAGTAGTGCTTTGCAAATCAGGCGGAAGAAGTGCTGCGGCCAGAGATTTTATGGTAAAACAAGGTTTCGCTAATGTAAGGAATCTTTTGGGAGGTATGATGGAGTGGCAAACCAAATTTTCATAACACGCATTAAGTTAGCTAAATTTTATGCTGCATTAGGTTGTAGCACGCTAGTAATAGCTTTATTTTTCTATGCTTCTTGCAACTCTGTATCTTCAGATGTTGAAACATACCTCAACCATTCAGACACTGTAAACTATGTTGGTATAGAGCAATGTGCAAGTTGTCATCAAGAGCAGCATAGCACCTTCGTGCATACAGGCATGGGGCTTTCCTTTGACAAGGCTTCTCAAAGTAAATCGTCAGCATTTTTCGGTAAACAGCATCAAGTATATGACTCGATTCTTGATATGCACTATCAACCCTACTGGGTAGGAGACAAACTTTATATAAAGGAGTATAGACTATTAGGTAATGATACCGTGCATCAATTAGATGTGCATATAGACTATATAGTAGGTAGCGGGCAGCATACTAATTCACATCTTTTCACCAGAAATGGATACTTATATCAAGCCCCAATCACTTTTTATGTGCAAGAAGCTAAATGGGATTTAGCTCCCGGTTTTGAGAAAGGGAATAATACGAGGTTTGAGAGGATACTTAACTCTGAGTGTGTCAGTTGCCACAACGCAATGCCAAAACTAGAAGGAGCATCAGATTTTAAATTTACAGAATTAGGAACAGGTATAGACTGTGAAAGGTGTCATGGTCCCGGAGAGTTGCACGTAAAAGAGAGGAAAGCGGGCAGAGGAGCCGATGTAAGTAAGGGCATAGATCCTACGATAGTGAACCCCAGAAAGCTATCTTGGGAAAGGCAAATAGATCTTTGCCAACGCTGTCATTTACAAGGTCTCAATGTACTGAAAGAGGGTAAGAAATTTACCGACTTTAAACCAGGTATGCGATTGAGTGATATTTTCGAAATTTACTTACCCCAGTATGCAGGAAACAATACTAGTTTCGATATGGCAAATCATTCGGCTCGTTTTCAAATGAGTGAGTGTTTCATCCAATCCAATAAAAAAGAACTTTCGTTTACTTGTATCACGTGTCATAATCCGCATGTGAGCGTGAAACAGACAGGTACACAAGTGTATAATGCAGCATGCGATAATTGCCACCTTACTAAGAAGTGCAAAGCTCCTGTGGCTCAGCTAGCTGCAGCTAAAAATGACTGTGTGTCTTGCCATATGCCACCTAGTGGGTCAGAGGATATACCGCATGTGAGTGTACACGATCACTATATCCGTGTTCCCAAACCAGCTTCAGAAGTGAAAGAGATGCAACGATTGGTTGGCCTATATGCTGTGAATAATGTAAAACCAGAGCGGGAATACCAAATAAAGGCGTACTTGGAGTATTGGGAAAAATTTGACAAGAATCCTTTTTATATTACTAAAGCAGGAGAACTACTGAAGGGTACAGCGTATAATGAGCTATGGCTCAAGTATTTTTACTTAAAACAAGAATACAGCAAGGCGACAGGTTTAGAACTAGACGAAAAAAGACTCTCTTCTTGGGAGCTGTTTATGTTAGGGTACTCCTATATACGCACTAGCAAATTGAGTCAAGGAGTGTTTTACTTAGAAAAAGCATATGCTTTAGATAAGACTATGCCGCAAATAGGCAAAGAGCTATTGAGAACCTATTTTGCTATGAATAAGACGGCAAAGGCAGAGCAACTCGCAGTATTTCTTGCCAAAGAATTTCCGACAGATGGAGAGGCAGCTAATGGATTAGCTCGCATATACGTGATGCAGGGCAAAGACGCCTTGGCCAAAGAGCAAATGAAGAAAGCCCTAAAACTGGCACCTGACGACTTAGGAGTGTGGTCCACACATCTCAATTACTTTGCGAGTAAAAAGGATATTGTATCATTTAGACTTTGGCTTACAAAAATCCGAGCCAAAGATCCTAATTATTTAGATGAAAAGCAGATTGCCTTAATTTTGGACACAATGCAATAACCGTGAGATTATCTACCTCCTTTTTTCAATAAATAGTATTCCTTTGCACTATGGCAATTATCATAACTGATGAATGTATAAACTGCGGGGCTTGCGAGCCCGAATGCCCGAATACGGCTATATATGAAGCAGGTGCAGAATGGAAAGTAGCAGATGGAACGGGAGTTTCTGGTAAATATACTTTGGAAGGCGGCAAAGAGGTCGCCGTAGATGCAATACAACAACCTATCTCTGATGAGGTATATTATATAGTGCCCGATAAGTGCACTGAGTGTAAGGGTTTTCATGAAGAGCCTCAGTGTGCTGCGGTGTGCCCAGTAGATTGCTGTGTGCCAGACCCAGATAGAGAAGAGACAGAAGAACATCTACTAGCTCGTAAAGCAAGACTACACATCTAGTATAATGGAACGAGGAATTTGCCATCTAGCTCAGATTCCTATTAGAGGAGAAGCAAAAAGCAGTGCAGAGATGGTATCTCAGTTGCTTTTTGGAGAGACCTACGACATTCTCCAAACGGAGGATGATTGGTATTATATTAAAATGCATTTTGATGGATATGAAGGCTGGTTAAGCAAATCGAGCATCTATCCACTAGTAAGTAGAATTACTACAGTCCAAAGCTTATTATTTGAAAATCAAACTAATGATATTACCGGAGATACTATTTTATCTTCTACAGGCTCAGAAATTACATCTAAGATAAATAGTGAATCAAAATTATTTATCACTACTGTAGCAAAGCAATTTTTAGGTACACCTTACCTTTGGGGAGGCAGACATTTTAGTGGTATAGACTGTTCTGGTTTTGTACAGATTATCTATAAATGCATAGGTATTCGCTTGCCTCGGGATGCATCCCAGCAACAAAAAATAGGTAAACCAGTGGCATTTGAAAATCTTTTTGATGGCGACTTAGTTTTCTTTCACAAGAACGAAAGAATAGGACATGTAGGCATGGTAATAAGCCCAGGGAAGATCATACACGCTCACGGCATGGTGCGAATAGATAGCCTTACAAAAGAAGGTATTTTTAATGCTCAGGCTGGAGAGCAGACTCATTATTATCATTCTGCAAAGCGGTTTAGATAATAGTTGGGCATTCTCCAAAAAATTACTCATATTGCAGCCTATATGCGAGCAAATTTTTTTTATAAACGATTAAGTCTTTTGGTTCTTTCTTTAGTTGGGTTTTCAATGTTTTCAAATGCCGAAGGGGTTGATGAGTATATCGACAAAGTGTTTGGTTCAGCTACAGGCTGGTTTGTAGATTTAATTTTTTATCAGATTCCATTTAGTGATAATGTTAAGGTTTACTGGGTTCTTTTTCCTCTAATTTTGGGAGCATTATTCTTTACATTCTATTTTAAATTTGTCAATATAACGGGTTTTAAAACAGCAATAAATATTGTTCGAGGTAAGTACGATGAATTAGATCATCATGAATCGATTGTAGCAGCAGGAGATTCCACAGCTGGTGGAGATAATATTGAGACTACAGCTATAGAAGGGGCAGAAGGAGAGGTTTCTCATTTTCAAGCACTCACAGCGGCCTTGTCTGCTACGGTCGGTCTAGGGAATATAGCCGGTGTCGCTATTGCGGTATCTATCGGTGGAGCAGGAGCGACCTTTTGGATGATTATTGCGGGTCTTCTGGGAATGGCATCCAAATTTGTAGAATGTACTCTTGGTGTTAAATATAGAGATGTAGATTCAAATGGTGTTGTATTTGGTGGGCCGATGTATTATCTAACTAAGGGACTAAAATCAAAAGGATATCCTGGATTAGGAAAGGTACTGGCTTTTGTTTTTGCCATTTTCGTAATAGGAGGTTCATTCGGTGGAGGAAACATGTTTCAAGTAAATCAGGCTTTTCAACTAGTAGAAAATATTACAGGTGGAGATACTTCTTTTTTGCATGATAGAGGTTGGTTATTTGGTGTAGTTATGGCCATTCTAGTTGGTATAGTAATCATAGGCGGTATTAAGAAGATTGCCAAGGTCACAGATAAAATAGTTCCGTTTATGGTTCTTATCTATGTTTCAGCTTCATTGTTTGTGCTTATATTAAGGTATGAAATGATCGGTGATGCATTTGTACAGATATTTAATGGGGCATTTAGTCCTATGGGAATAGCAGGTGGAGCTGTTGGAGTTTTGGTGCAAGGATTTAAACGTGCTGCATTCTCAAATGAAGCAGGAGTAGGCTCAGCATCTATAGCACACTCTGCAGTAAAGACAAAGTATGCTGCAAGTGAAGGCCTCGTAGCCCTATTAGAGCCATTCATAGATACAGTTATAGTTTGTACTATGACAGCACTAGTTCTTATCATAACAGGAAATGTGGCAGCTGAGAATGCTAATCTTGATGATGCACAGGCTATATTACTTACTTCAGGTGCTTTTGAATCTGTTATCTCTTGGTTCCCTTATGTTCTAACACTGGCAGTAGTGTTATTTGCCTTTTCTACAATGATTTCTTGGTCTTACTACGGATATCAAGGCTGGGCTTATCTTTTTGGTAGAACAAAGAAAATGGAATACGCTTATAAAGTTATTTTCTGTCTTTTCGTTGTTGTTGGTTCAGCAGCTAGTCTAGGATCTGTTATTGGGTTTTCTGATGCAATGATTTTTGCGATGATGGTACCCAATATGATAGGATTAGTTATACTAGCTCCTAAGGTAAAAGAGGAACTAACGAGATATTTAAAAGCAATAAAAAATGCTAAAGATTAACTTTCCATACTAGTATATGATTTTACTTCAAGATGTTATTACACAGAAGCTGCCTAACAGTGCTCCTGAAAGTACGTTTAGCTTTTGGTTTATCTCTCAGGTGGTGGTTACCCTCATCATATTTGTAGGGGTGTATATTATATTAAAACCAGTCTTTAGTAAAGAGAAAGATAAGCAGGAGGAGTCTAAGGATAAGGAGTAAATAGTGCTATTCTATTCGTTTATTCCACCATAGTATTAGGAAACAGGTCTTCTTAGTTATTGGAGCTTGTGCTTCTTTGTTTTTGGGAACTACAGGTAATGCCTATTTGACTATTATACGGTAAGTCTAGTTTACCTCTAAGGCTATTGGAGTCTTTTGGCCTAAAAGTCTTCTTTGTGTCACTCCACTATTATTAACTAAAAGGGAAGGCGTATAAACCAACGTTATATTTTCTTTCACCTCTATACCATTGGAGTAGTCAGTGTTAAATTGAAGAGAGGGATGTATTTAGTATTTATTGATTTATTGGATTTGCTTGTTCAAACAATCTCCTTCTAAAGGCTATTATACTAAAGACACCAATACTAATAGCCGCATCGGCAATATTGAAAACCGGTCTAAAAAATTGAAAGCTTGAGCCCCCAAAATAGGGAATCCAATCTGGCCAGAATGTATCTACTAGTGGGAAGTATAACATATCTACTACCTTACCCATAAAAAGAGGTGCATAGCCACCTTCCTTGGGCATAAAATCTGCCACTTGGTGATATGTACTGGCCCCAAACCATTGACCATAGAATACAGAGTCGATTATGTTACCTATTGCTCCGGCTAATATCAAGGAAACTAAAACTACCAAAGCTGTTTTGGCTCTTTCTTTTATTAGACCTTTTATGTAATAAAAGATAATTACAGACGCTATTATCCTAAAACTAGTTAATACGATTTTGCCCCATTTCCCTCCAAGTTCCAAACCAAATGCCATTCCTGGATTTTCAGTAAAGTGAAGTTCAAACCAATTAGAAAAGACCATATTACTCTGGCCTAATGAAAAATTAGTTTTAATATGAAACTTTAGCCATTGGTCTAAAATTAGCACGGTTAATATGGAAATTGCTACGTAGACTACCTGTCTAGTTTTATTAGTTTGTTGAGTTTCTTCCAAATTGATAGGTTTTACTTGTATTGATTCTTTTTAGCTTCAATACTTTGAGTAGTATGCGGTACTGCTCTAAGTCTTTCTTTAGAGATAAGTTTACCCGTAACTTTGCAAATACCGTAGGTTTTATTTTCTACTCTTACTAATGCGGTTTGTAGATTTTCTATGAATTTTTGTTGGCGGCCAGCCAGTTGAACTACATTTTCTTTTTGTTGTGAAGCACTTCCGTCATCTGTAGAGACATATGCACTTGCGGTATCGTCGGTGCCATTTTCATTCTCGTGTTTACTCTGATTTAAGAGGTACTTGTATTCTGTTTTTGCACTTTCAAGTTTTGTAAGTATTAACTCTTTAAACTCAGCCAAATCTGCGTCGCTATATCTGGAAGTTTCTGCCATATCTATTTTGATAAAAGTATTTTAATTTCGTTAGTATCTATATCAATCGTATCTTCAGTATCTAATTGTGCCACTATCTCAAGGCTATCAGCTAATATTTCGCCGCAAATATATTCATTAAACACTTTTGTTGCTTCATTAGTATATGGGTGCTCGGCTATTTCAACTCGTATCTTGTCTGTTACTTCAAAATCTTTATCCTTTCTCAGGTTTTGAATCTTATTGACTAATTCTCGGGCTACTCCTTCTAGTTTTAATGCGTCCGTAATCTCTAAGTCAAGTGCTACAGTATAAATACCGTCATTCATGATTTGCCAGCCAGGTATATCGGCTGTTACTATCTCTATATCTTCTTTACCTATAGCATACGAATTCCCATTTGCTTCTAGGGCTAGCGTGTTTCCGTTCTCTATATCCTGTATTTGCTCATTAGTCATAGCCAAAATAGGCCCGGTTACAGCTTTCATATCCTTCCCTACTTTAACACCTAGTATCTTAAAGTTAGGCTTAGCGGAGCGTTTTATAACACTAGACTTTCTATCTATTATCTCTATATTCTTGATGTTTACTTCAGATTTTATCAGTTCCTCCACCTTGGCAAGGTTGGCGGCAAACTCATCGTTCAACGCTGGTATAATAGCCTTACTAAGCGGCTGTCTTACTTTCACGCCTTCTAGTTTTCTGATACGTAGAATGAGTGAAGTTATTTTTTGTGAGATTTCAATCTGCTTCTCAAGTTCAACATTGATAAGGGATGAGTCTGACTTTGGAAAATCTTGTAAATGAACAGATTCTAAAGTCCCATTCAAATCTCTGTATAGTTGGTCTGCGTAGAAAGGACTAAAGCTACACATCAACTTAGAGATAGTTTCTAAACACGTATATAAGGTTTGATACGCTGCAATTTTGTCCTCACTTATTTCTCCTTTCCAGAAGCGTCTTCTATTCAAGCGTACATACCAATTACTCAAATCATCTATTACGAAGCTTTGAATAGCTCTAGTCGCCTTGGTAGGTTCATAGTCATCCATAGCTTCTTCTACTAGCTGAGTAAGAGAATGTAGTTTAGAGAGTATCCATCTGTCTAGCTCCTGACGCTTCTCCATAGGCACTTCAGTCTCCTTATTAGTGAAGCCATCTATATTAGCGTACAGTGCATAAAAACCATACGTGTTATGCAATGTGCCAAAGAATTTACGTTGTGTTTCTCCTAAGCCTTCTAGATCAAATTTTAAATTGTCCCAAGGTGCTGAGTTACTGAGCATATACCAGCGTATCACGTCGGCACCATACTTATCTACCGCCATAAATGGGTCAATAGAATTACCCAATCGTTTAGACATTTTGTTTCCGTTTTTGTCTAAAACCAATCCGTTGGCAACTACATTTTTGTAGGCTACGGAGTCGTTTAGCATTACAGAAATAGCATGCATCGTAAAGAACCATCCTCTAGTTTGGTCTACACCTTCTGCTATGAAATCTGCAGGGTAGTTAGTTCTATCATCTACCTTCTCTTTGTTTTCGAACGGGTAGTGCAATTGAGCGTACGGCATAGCTCCAGAGTCAAACCATACGTCTATCAAATCTGTCTCACGAGTCATCGTTTGACCGTCTTCTGAGATCAGAAGTATATCATCTATAAATGGTCTGTGAAGATCAAAATCTTTATCTATGGTATTGCTGGGCATAACACCCGCCGTTACAGCTTTGTCTACTTCAGCTCGTAGTTCCTCTATAGAACCTATGCATTTTTCTTGCTCACCGTCTGCAGTTTTCCAAATAGGTAGTGGAGTTCCCCAGTATCTACTTCTGCTCAGGTTCCAGTCTACTAGATTCTCTAGCCAGTTGCCAAATCTTCCTTCACCTGTACTAGCAGGTTTCCAGTTGATTGTTTTATTAAGTTCTATTAATCTGTCTTTTACTGCAGTAGTTTTTATAAACCAACTCTCTAGTGGGTAGTAGAGTATAGGCTTATCTGTTCTCCAACAATGCGGATAACTGTGCTCATACTTTTCTACTTTAAAGGCCTTGTTATCTGTCTTTAACTTGATGGCTATTTTTACATCGGCACTCTGATAGCCTGGTGCAGATTCATCGTCTTCTTTATAGTTTTTCACATATAAACCAGAGAATTCTCCTACGCCATCTATGAATTTTCCTTGTCTATCTACTAATGTTAGAAAACCTATACCGTTTTGTTTAGCAGCTATATAGTCATCACTACCAAAGCTAGGAGCAAGGTGTACTATACCCGTTCCATCTTCAGTAGTTACAAAGTTGGCAGCTATTATTTCAAATGCTTTTCCTTCTTCTGGCTGCTGATAAGGCATCAGCTGCTCGTACTTTTGGCCTACTAGTGCAGCACCTTTTATTTCCTTTACTATTTCAAAAGGAATTGTTTTATCCCCTGCTTTGTACTCATCTAGCTTTAATGCAGCATTTTTTTCTGAGAAGTACTTACCTACTAACTTAGTAGCCAGTAGCACCGTGATTTTCTCAAAGGTATATTGGTTATATGTCTTTACTACAGAGTAGTCTATCTTAGGGCCTACGCCTAGAGCAGTATTACTGGGTAGAGTCCAAGGAGTAGTAGTCCAAGCTATGCAGAAGGTATCTCCCCACGCTAAATCTAGATCTAGCCCGACAGGGTTTTCTAGTTTAAACTGAGCTACTACAGTAGTGTCTTTTACATTCTTGTATGTGCCTGGCTGATTAAGTTCATGAGAACTAAGCCCTGTGCCGGCAGCAGGAGAAAAAGGCTGAATAGTATGCCCTTTGTATAAGAAGTCTTTTTCGTGTAGTCTTTTTAGTAGGTTCCATACAGACTCTATATACTCATTCTCGTAGGTTACATACGGATTTTCTAGGTCTACCCAGTAGCCTATTTTCTCTGTAAGTTCGTCCCACTTGTCTTTGAATTTTAAGACATCCTCTCTACAAGCAGCGTTGTATTCTTCTACAGATATTTTAGTGCCTATATCTTCTTTGGTTATGCCTAGTTTTTTTTCTACTTGTAGCTCTATCGGTAGGCCGTGTGTATCCCAACCTGCTTTTCGCTCTACCTTGTAGCCTTGTAGTGTTTTGTATCTACAGAATACATCTTTTATACTTCTGCTTATAACGTGGTGTATGCCTGGCATGCCATTAGCAGATGGTGGCCCTTCGTAAAATACAAAAGACTTACCGTCAGCTCGATTGGCTATACTTTGCTCAAAAATTTTATTTTGTTTCCAATATTCAAGGACTGATTTCTCAGTACTTGGTACATCTAGTTGCTTGTATTGTGGGTATTTGTTGCCTTTGGCCATGTGCGACGTATATCTTACTCAAAATAAAAATGCCAAGGTAAGGAATTAGACTCTGTAAAAGAACCCTAAAACACAAGGTTAATTAATACGTAGTATTAATGTAAATAGTATGCTTTTTACTTACTAAATTGCAAAGGATTATTAGAAATGAAAATAGTAGTAAAAGCGAATGGAGGCTTAGGTAATAGAATGCGGGTAATAGCATCTAGTATAGCCCTAAGTCAAAGACTAAAGACAACCGTAGAGGTACTTTGGATTAATAATGTAGCATTGAATTGCTCGTTTTTTGACTTGTTCCAAAAGTTAGAGGATATAGAAATAGTAGAGTCTGAGTACATAAAAAGCTGGAATAAAATAGCTCATAGACAGCAACGAAAAAAACTGAGGAATACGTACCAAAATTTTGATATTCAACTAAATGATGATGGCCTAAAAAGTTTGGGTAGCTCGCAAAGCGATTTAGTAGAGCATATAAAAGATGCAGAGACAGTGTTTATAGATACGTGCGAGCATTTTTATGGGGATTTAAGCTGCTTGTCTTACCTGATACCTGCTGCTGAAATAGCCGAAACTGTCAATAGTCGCTTATCTGAAACAGGAGGTGATTATATAGGCGTGCATATCCGCAGAGGAGATAATACTATGTCAAAGGCAAATAGTCCTACTGCATTATTTATTCAAAGGCTAATGAAGGAACAAAAACAGAATGCCGATATCAAGTTTTATTTAGCTACGGATGACAGAGGAGAAGCTAAAATTCTAAAAAAGGTAATAGGGGAGTCCATAGTGTATTATGCTTCTGAGCTAGCTAGAAAAAGACCAGAAGGGATACAGCAAGCATTAGTAGACCTGATTTTATTGAGTAATGCGAAAAAGATAATCGGAAGCTACTGGAGTAGTTTTACCGAAGTAGCTTCTGTATATGGCAATATTCCTTTGGAAGTCATGAAATCTGAGGAGTAAAAAAAACGGCTTGTGCATTTATGCACAAGCCGTTTTTTTAATTATATACTTACCTCTATTTGAGAAGAGATAAGTATGGTGCATGAAATTCTTTTACTCCTCCCAGACGATGTATCCTTCTATGGTGCTAATAGGTTTTCCATTTCCATCTGCACATTCCATCTGTACTACACCAAATTCTGAAACTAACTTACCATCTACCATCTTCAGTTCATACGTACCGTGTGGTGTGCTAGGTTCCTCTATGGGAAAGTTTTGACAATACGTAGGCAAATCACCTTGTGCGTAGAATATGCCTACCTCATACGTGTCCCCTCCAGGGAAATATGAAGAACTACGATATGGGATATACTCTCTTTTTACTAGTTCATCATTATCGTCAAGTTCTTGTGATATTATAAAAAGAGGATATCGAGCACCAAATTCTAATTCTAACTTTCTATCACCCCCTTGGTCAAATACTCGTTTAGTAAAATCTCCAGACTCGTAGCGTGTGCCATCTATTATTAGGTATTCTGTAGCCGCGTTAGTTGTAGTATCTGTAGGGGTAGTTTTAGGTGTGTCATCTGGTCCGCAGCCAGAGATAAAAAGACCAAGAGAAAAGAATACTGCCACCGCAGCCAATAGTGTTACACTACGTAGTTTGTTCATTGATTTTGAGTTCATTTTGAGTTTGTTT
>JBDNFQ010000063.1:0-19610 GCA_041689715.1 Bacteroidia bacterium | reverse complement strand
GATAGAACAAGCAGAACTACAAATACGGCAAAGTGCCCTAGGAGAAAAAATAGCAGGAGCCGGACTTCAGCCTACTCTCTCTGCCTATGGCAATGTAAATACGGTATACTCTCAAAGTGGAAAGACCATAGAAGGAACTGGTAATTTCGATATTGTCCCTATCGGTATTACGCAAAACACAGGCGATGTGGTAGTAAGGCCAGTTGAGATCAATAATATCAATGACAAAGCATTTGCAAACCAACTTAATGACAACCTTGGTCAGCAAGTAGGAGTATCTCTATCTGTACCCATATTTAATGGCTACAGAAACAAAACGGCTGTAGAAAATGCTAAAATAAATACCAAAATCAGTGAACTTGGTTTAGAAAACACCAAGAATCAGCTACGCAATGACGTAACCACTGCCTATACGAATCTAAAAGCGGCTAAAAGTAGATATGAAGCAGCACTGCTGAGCGTAGAGGCACAGCAACTAAGTTTTGACTTTAGTCAAAAGAGATTTGATGCCGGAGTAATGAATAGTGTAGACCTACTCACTGCTAAAAACCTTTGGAATCAAGCACAAGTGCAGGCACTAAATGCGAAGTACGAATATGTGTTCAGAGTATTAATTATCGATTTTTATAAAGGCAACCAAATAAAACTATAATGAGTAAAAGAAATATACTAATCGCCATCGGTGGTTTAATCCTTGTATCCGTATTAATATATATAGGCAAAAACCGTAGCCGTGGTGAGCTAGAAGTGAATGTAGGCAAGGTGGAAAACAGAACCATAATAAGTACTGTAAGTGCCAATGGTAAAATACGACCAGAGGCCGAAGTAAAAATAAGTGCGGATGTAAGCGGGGAGATTACCGAGCTATATGTAGCAGAAGGTGATACTGTAAAAGAAGGTCAACTACTCTTAAAGATAAACCCAGATTTATACGTTACATCTAGAGATAGAGCCAGAGCTGGGGTAAGTAGTTCGCAGAGTAATCTAAAGACCAGCCAAGCTCAACTAACCCAAGCACAAGCTAGGCTAACTGAGCAAGAGGCAGCATATAGTAGAAACAAGCAACTGTACAATGATAAAGTGCTAAGCCAAGCAGAATATGACGCCGCTAAGAGTGCGTACGCAATAGCTCAAAGTGAGGTGAAAGCCGCACAAGAACGTATATCTGCAGCCAGATTTGGTATCCAAAATTCACAAGCTACACTTACCGAAGCGAATAAAACTTTGGGCAGAACTAGCATCTATGCCCCAAGCAATGGAGTGGTAAGTGCTCTTAATAATGAAAAAGGGGAACGAGTGGTAGGGACAGCTCAAATGGCTGGAACAGAGATAATGGTCATCTCAAATTTTAATAATATGGAGGTAATTGTAGATGTAAATGAAAACGATATTCTACAAGTCAAAAAAGGAGATACGGCCTTAGTAGAGGTAGACGCATATAGTGATCGTAAATTTAAGGGAATAGTAACTGACATAAGTAAGTCCTCAAACTCTTCTGGTGTTCAAATGAGCACTGACCAGGTCACTAATTTTGAAGTGAAAATACGTTTGCTAAAAAGCAGCTACGACGATTTACTAGAGGTGAATACCGCTCCATTCTTACCTGGCATGAGTGCCAATGTAGAAATACAAACACTAGTGAAAAATAACATTCCTTGCTTGCCGATAGAGGCTATAGGCACCCGAGTGAAAAAGGATAGTACAAACACAAGTAGCGAAGACGAATTAGACGAGGTGGTTTTTAGCATTAGTAAAAACAAGGCGATTTTAAATATTGTAAAAACCGGTATTCAAGATAGTAGATATATAGAGATACTCGAAGGACTAAAAGTGGGCGATGAAGTAATAGTAGGACCATATGATGCAGTATCTAAAAGATTAGAATCTGATAAAAAAGTCAAAGTGACAGAAACAAAGCTGATGGATAGACTAGAAGAGAAAGAATAAATTCAGTGAGATTTCTACCCTTTCTTTTCGTACTAATTACTCCTTACCTCGTCTTAGCTCAACAGGACAGTAACAGAATAAATTACCGAAACCTCATAGCGCCAAGTGTTCTAATAGCATACGGAGCAGCAGGTACATACACCGAAGTAGGGAAACAGGGCAATCGCTATTTTCAATCTGTACTTCATACCCCGGGAAACAAAACCTATGTAGATGATTATCTAGTTTTAGGACCCGCAGCGGTTGTATACGGGCTTACTATTTTCGGAGTAGAAGGGAAACACAATTTCAAAGACCGTACAATCCTCCTAGGAACTTCATACATTACGCTACTTCCTGTAATCTTAGGAACTAAAGAGATAACTAGTATTCTTAGACCAGACGGATCAGAGTATACTTCCTTTCCGTCAGGGCATACTGCCTATGCCTTTGCTAGTGCAGAATTTCTAAGACAAGAGTACAAACATAAAAGTCCTTGGTATGGGATAGCGGGCTACACTGTAGCTACGGCCACTGCCGGGCTGCGTATGTACAATAATAAACACTGGATGACTGATGTAGCAGCTGGTGCTGGATTAGGTATCCTCAGCACACAAGTAGCTTACTGGATTCATCCTTGGATGAAAAGAAAAGTGCTCACCAAAAGAAATACTACTGCTGCACTACTTCCTCAAATTTCTACTGAGCATTTTGGGATAGTATTCCAAGCTCGTTTCTAACAAAAAAGAGTGCTAGTCGTTAAAGTGTTATGAATTTTGATACCGCTCGGTTAATTATTGATTTCGGTTTAGTCATCCTTATCTGGATGGTACAGTTAATCGTATATCCAAGCTTCCTATATTATAAAGATACCGAACTAATCACTTGGCACACTGAATACACACCTCGCATTACAAAAATAGTAGCACCTCTTATGTTAGCTCAGTTTGGCTTGCCTGTATTCGGACTCTTTCAGGGATTGACAGCATATTCTAAACTCTACGCTGCACTTGTGATAAGTATGTGGCTCCTGACCATTAGCATATTCATACCTATTCACGAAAAAATTCAAGGAGGATCTGCTTCTACTGATTTACTGCAGAGACTTGTACGCACTAACTGGTACCGCACTGCAGTATGGACTTTTATATTTCTAGTGACTTTAGCTAAGGTACTTTACTAACCCCAAGCAGCCGGATTTTCTCTCCACTCGGCTAAACTTTTTAAATCAGCTTCTTTCACGTAGCCACTGGCTACAGCTTCTTCTATCATACTAGCGTAGTTTCCTAGGGTGATGCACTTACAATTTGCATTATTAAAATTATCATCAGCCACTTGAAAACCATATGTAAAGATAGCTGCCATTCCCATTATAGTATAGCCCTCGGCTCTCATGTAGTCCACCACCTTTAGACTACTACCACCGGTACTTATCAAGTCTTCTAGTACTACTATGTTTGCACCCCTCGCTACTCTACCTTCTAGCTGTCGTTTCAAGCCATGTGCTTTTGGCTCTGGTCTGCAGTACGCATAGCTTAAACCCAATTCATCGGCTACTAAAGCACCCATGGCGATACCTGCAGTAGCTACTCCTACTATAGTGTCTACCCCTATAAATTCTTGTTTTATTTTAGCCGAAAGCATCTCTTTAATTTCCTTTCTGTTCGTAGCATGAGAGAGCACTGTGCGGTTGTCACAATAGATAGGACTATTCCATCCGCTACTCCATTTAAAAGGATTATCTGGAGATAATTTAATTGCCCTTGTTTCTAAAAGAATTTTGGCGATTTTTGCTTCTGTATTTACCATATAACTCAGGCAAATGTATCGAATTTTTCACGGCAAACACCGTATTTATCTATCCAAAGATGAGGAAGATATAACAAGATATAAACCTGACTTTATTTTTAAAAAACCTAAAGAAGAGCAAATAAAAGAAGCTCTAAGGGTGGCCCAAAAAGCCACAAAACCCCTTAGAATACTGCTTCTAGGCAATCCTGATAAAATATTAAAGCGAGTAATACAAGAGTTTAAATACAAACTAGCTGCTGGTGGAATAGTAGAAAACAGTGAAGGTAAAATTCTACTAATGAAACGACTAGGCAAGTGGGATTTGCCAAAAGGTAAGCTAGATAAAGGCGAGACTATAGAAGAATGTGCCTTGCGAGAGATAGAAGAAGAGACTGGGGCAAAGGAGCTGAGTATCGTTTCTTCATTTGCAGAAACATACCACACTTACTATCGCAATGAGAAATGGATTATAAAACACACCCATTGGTACATAGTGAACTGTAAGAATGACAAGGAATTAGTTCCTGAAACAGAAGAAGATATTGAAGAAGTCATTTGGATGGATTCTTCAGGAATAAAAGTTTCTAAACTTGACACCTACCCCGCTATTAAAAAATTGCTAAAACTCTATAAGAATAAGCTCAACGCTTAATTTAGGAATTAGCTTCTATTGCCATATAAATGGCAGGCGGCAAGTACTTACGAAAAGCCCCTTTATAACGAATTAGATCTCGAACAATAGTAGAACTTACAGAGGCATTCTTTTGGTCACTAATTACGAAGACACTTTGTATAGCTTCTGTCAAATCCTCGTTTACATAAGCAATTTGCTGCTCGTACGTGAAATCTTGAGTGGTTCGTAATCCTCTTAATATAAACTGAGCCCCTATAGACTCTGCAAAAGTGGCTGTCAAACCTTCATAATGGATTACACTGACTCTTGGGTCGTCTGAAAATAGCTCCTCTAACCATACTGTGCGTTGTTCTAACGTGAAAAGATGACGCTTCCCACTATTGACACCTATCGCAACTACTATCTCGTCAAAGATCTTTAAACCTCTATGTACAATATCGAAGTGCCCATTGGTAAACGGGTCAAAAGTGCCGGGGAATATTGCTTTTTTACTCATTGCTTAGATTCAAATTTACAGAAAGAAAATGTACTCTGACCATTTTCTATTTTTTCTATAATCACAGGATGTTGAATAACGGGTCTTTAGCTCTATCTATCGCAGGTACTGCGTGAAGCATTTTCTTTTTTTGGAAAGCGAAATCCCTTATGTACTCCACCTACAATACGCATTGAGCAAAAAAATGGGCTAAATAACTAGCTTCGGTATCTTCTTCAGTGGCACTAGTCTGATATGTCAATACATCTGGACTTATGTGTAAGGGAGCCAAATAATTTTTGAATAAGGAATAATAACTTTCATATTGTCCCTTTGTACAAATAGTCTCGAAGTATATTTCTGCTGCTTGCAATTCTAATTGTTCTACCACTAACATGACATAATAAAATACTTCATCTAGATTTTCCGAAGGATATCTATTGGCTAGCATAAATTTTCCTTCCTTCCAAGCTAATACAGTTAATCTGTCTGCTTGTTTATAAAAATAGATTGAGTCCGTTTTGGCCTTATCTGCAGCATACGCAAAAACAAGTGTAACATCTATATTTTCTTGTACTCCTACGAGGTTTTTAGCCACCTCTTTCACACTGCTACTCTCTTTTGCCACAACGACAAATTCCTCCGTATCAAAACATTTAATAGGTGAACTATCCTGAAAGCTGAGAGAATAGAAATTAGAATAATTTTCTAACTGCAAAGGAGCTAAAGTAAAATTTTCATTACAAGATATAAGAGTGGTACTTGTAAAAATGGCATCTTTTAGCTGCTCGGGAAGCTGTTGTCCGTGTACCACGGTCTTCCATTTAAGAAGATTATCTTTCTTAAACACTTGATAAATCGTGAGATTTTCGAACAATACAACTGTAAGCTTGTCACTTACAGCATTGTGATAGGACTCCATATCACCTGTCGGAAGGATTACTTCCAGTTTCCGTTATAGTTTACGTCGTAGATAGAACCCACTTTTAGAGGATCATTTTTTGCTTCACGCTCTTTGCTAAACGGTTTGGGATCCTTTATTTCGAAAACAGGCACTATCACATTATTCTTTTTTAAATCACCAGCTGCAATCTTAAATTCTATTGTATCATAACCAGGCACATATCTTAGATTGCGAATATCAACATCCTTAAACAATGAATCTTTAACACTAACCTCCATTTTTTTTGACTCAAATACGGTTGTAGAATCATCTTTACTACCCGTTTGAATAGTGACAGTCATAATCCCATTCTCCATAAAGTTGAGCAAATCTTCAAAGTTGCCAGCAAATTTGCCATTCTCATCTTTATATGCTAGCTGTCCATCCCTAAGAACCTTAAGTTTAGCAATAACCTTAGCTTCTTTTTTTGTAACCTCCTTAGCATATCTTATAGGAGCAGCTATAGACTCATATGTAAAATAGGCTAAAACTGCGATTAGGATTAATAGTACTGTTCTTATAACGTATTTCATGGAAACTGTTCGTCTATCTTGGATGGCAATATTACGTAAAATCAATTACAAATATTTTGAGTATGAGATTTTTATTCACGAAAAGCCTGTTTGAGTAAATTAAGCGTTACTTATATAACTAATAAGCCTTATCTGAGAAATCAGATAAGGCTTATTTACGCTTTTATTTAAATATAATCCTATCCTTCTAGAGCAGCTGCACCACCTACTATCTCTAGTATTTCTGTAGTGATAGCCGCTTGACGAGCTTGGTTATACTGTAATTTTAGATTATAGATGATATCTCCTGCATTCTCTGTAGCCTTATCCATTGCAACCATTCGGCTACCGTGTTCAGATGCTTGAGAATCTAACATAGTTCGGTACAGTTGAGTATTAACTGCTCTTGGTATTATAGTAAAGAGTAAGTCCTTCTTATTAGGCTCAAATGTGAAATCAGCTACATATTTGCTTTCTTCCTTATCATTTGCTTCAAAAGACTCTAGTTCCACTGGAAGAATTTTTTCAGCAGTCACTATTTGAGTGGCGGCATTTTTAAATTTATTATACACCACTCTAACCTCATCGTACTTTCCTGCTAAGAAATCATTGATTACAGAATCTCCTATCTTGAATACATCATCTGCGTTCAACTCTAAGAAAGCCCCCATATCTGCAGTATCCATTGTGAAGTCTGCACGTTTGTAATACTCGTACGCTTTCTTTCCTAAAAACTTCAACTCTACATTGGCATCGCCATATTTATTACTAACTAGGTTTTTCACCTCTTTAATAACGTTAGAATTAAAGCCTCCACATAAACCTCTATCACTAGAGTTTACAATAAGAAGTACATTTTTTAATTCTCTATGCTCAAAATACCCCTGAAGTTCTTGCTCATCTTTAGCAGAATCAGCCAAATTCATCAATATGCCATTTAATTTATCGGCATACGGTCTCATTTGGGTAATAGCCTGCTGTGCCTTACGCAACTTGGTGGCCGACACCATTTTCATGGCTTTGGTTATTTGTTGAGTAGACTGGGTACTAGCTATACGGGTTCTTACTTCTTTAAGATTCGCCATTATTTTTAGGCTTTGTAGTTTTTAGAAACTTCTGCACCTACTCTTTCTAATACATCAGTAAGTTCTGGAGTGTATTTCCCAGCAGAAAGTGAATCTAACACATCTTGATGATCTGCAGACATTTTCATAAGGAAGTCTTCTTCAAACTTTCTAACTTTATTAACAGGAACTGCTTTAAGCAATCCTTTGGTTCCTAAGTAGATTATCGCTACTTGCTTACCTACGGATAGAGGCGAAAACTGTGGTTGTTTTAGTATCTCCACGTTTCTTGCTCCTTTATCTAATATACCTTTAGTTGCTGCATCTAGGTCAGACCCAAATTTAGCAAAAGCTTCTAGCTCTCTATATTGTGCTTGGTCTAGCTTTAGTGTCCCTGAAGTTTTTTTCATAGACTTGGTCTGTGCATTACCCCCTACACGCGATACAGATATACCAACATTAATAGCTGGACGTACACCCGAGTTAAATAAATCTGACTCTAGAAATATTTGACCATCTGTAATCGAAATTACGTTAGTAGGAATATATGCAGAAACGTCTCCTGCTTGTGTTTCAATAATCGGTAGTGCAGTAAGTGAGCCTCCACCTTTTACAAGATGTTTAATAGACTCTGGCAAATCATTCATACCTTGAGCTATGTCATCATTGGCATTCACCTTAGCCGCTCTCTCTAATAAACGAGAGTGTAAATAAAACACATCTCCTGGATATGCTTCACGCCCTGGAGGTCTTTTCAAAAGAAGAGAAACTTCACGGTAAGCTACTGCTTGTTTAGACAAATCATCAAATACTATAAGTGCAGGACGACCTGTATCACGGAAAAACTCGCCAATCGCAGCACCTGCCATTGGAGCATAAAACTGCATAGGAGCAGGATCAGCTGCTGTAGCTGCTACTACCACTGTGTAGGCCATAGCACCTTTAGCCTCTAGTGTATTTACTACTTGCTTTACAGTACTTGCTTTCTGACCACAAGCCACGTATATACAAAATACTGGCTCGCCAGCATCATAAAATTCTTTTTGATTGATGATAGTATCAATACAAACCGCAGTTTTACCCGTTTGTCTGTCCCCAATTACTAACTCTCTCTGTCCACGACCTACGGGAATCATAGCGTCTATCGCTTTGATACCTGTTTGCAATGGTTCAGTAACTGGCTCTCTGAAAATTACCCCTGGAGCCTTACGCTCAAGTGGCATTTCATATGTCTCTCCAGCTATTGGTCCTTTACCATCTATAGGTTGTCCTAAGGTATTTACTACTCTACCTAACATACCTTCACCTACATTGATAGATGCTATACGGTTAGTACGTTTTACTGTATCGCCTTCACTGATACCAACAGAACTACCTAATAGTACCGCTCCTACATTATCTTCTTCAAGATTTAGAACGATACCTTGTACACCATTGTCAAATTCGATAAGCTCACCTGACTTTACTTGTGTAAGTCCATAAATACGAGCTATACCGTCACCCACTTGGAGTACTGTGCCTACTTCTTCTAATTGAGCATCGGTTTTAACACCTGCTAGTTGCTCCTTTATTATACTAGAAACTTCGTCTGGTCTTATTGCAGCCATTTTCTTGTTTAATTATAAATTAATTGTTTTCTAATTTCTCTAAGTTCTTTTGACACACTTTTATCTAAAAGTCTGTCTTCGTGCTTAACTATCACTCCTCCTATTATAGAAGGATCTACAACGTTGTTAAGCTCTATGTCTTTAATGCTAAGTAAACTACTCACGTATGTTTTCATTTTACTCATAGCATCTTCAGACAGTGGAGTAGCCGAAACTACTGTCGCATTAGCTATACCTTTTATCTCATTATACGTAGATATGTATTGGCTGGCAACGTTTGGCAACTCACTCTCTCTTCTTTTATCAGTTAAGTAAGCAATAAACTCTTGAGTAGTTGTATCTGTATCAGAAAACACTCTGTTTAATACGGCTATTTTGTCTTTTGACTTAACTATTGGATTTTTAAGAAGATTACGTAAATCCTTTGACACTGAACAGATAGCTGCTACAGTTTCCATATCTCCCTTTATAACATCTAGCTTACCACTGGTGGTAGCCATATCTATGAGTGATTTTGAATATCGTGATGCGATTCTGCTAGTTGACATAAATAAAATCTAGTTGATTAAAGCTTGTTTCAAGTGTTCAGCTACTAGTGCTTCTTGTGCACCTTTGTCGCTAAGTTCTTTTTTAATAACTCTTTCAGCTATTTCTAGCGAAATTTCACCTACTTGTTTTTTGATTGCTGATAGTGCTTGGTTTTTCTCCTTCTCTATTTCTCCTCTAGCAGTAGCTATAAGTCTATTGCCTTCGTCAGTTGCTATCAATTTAGCGTCAGCCAAAATTTTTTCTTTCATCTCTTTAGCCTCTTTCAAAATCTGCTCACGCTCTAAACGTGCATCAGCAAGAAGTTTTTCATTATCTGCTTTGAGCTCACTCATTTGAGCCTTTGCTTCTTCAGCAGATTTCAGTGAACGCTCAATGAACTCTTCACGATCCTTTAAGGCATCTAAGATCCCCTTCCAAGCAAATTTTTTCAATAAGAAAAGAATCACAAGGAATGCTACTGACATCCAAAGTACTAAGCCTAATTCTGGTAATAACGGATTCATAATAATTAATTATTAAGAGTAGCATTGAAAATCAATGCTACTCAATTTATCTTGTTATTACTTAAGTAAAACCACTAATAGACAAACAATGATACCGAAGAATGCTGCACCCTCTACAAGTGCTGCTGCAACGATCATGTTTGTTCTAATGTCTCCTAAAGATTCAGGCTGACGAGCCATTGACTCCAAAGCAGAACCACCGATTCTCCCGATACCGATACCTGCACCAACAGCTGCAAGACCTGCTCCAATTCCTGCACCACCATAAGCATTTGCCATGTCTAATAAAATTGTTAATAGTTCCATTTCTTAATTGTTATTTGTTTTTATATGTGTGTATTTCGATTATAAACGTATCAATGTGCGTGGTCATGTTCTTCTACAGCTGAACCGAAGTAAAGAGCAGAAAGAAGCGTAAAAACATAAGCTTGCAAGAAAGCCACTAATAATTCAATTGCAAACATAAATATTGAAAATGCAACAGATAGTATAGATACACCGTATCCTCCACCTGCTCCGAATAAATTATTAAAAATAAATATCAAACTTACGAATGACAGAATGATAATGTGCCCTGCTGTTATATTAGCGAACAAACGAAGCGTTAAAACAACTGGCTTAGAAATAAATCCTAAAAACTCAATAAAGAACATCAAAGGAATCGGGAACTTTAGCCACCAAGGTACACCTGGAGTCCATAAAATATGCATCCAATAATCTTTATTCCCTTTAGCAATAGTAATTCCAAAGCTAAACAATGCCATTACCAAGGCCACTGCTATATTACCTGTAACGTTAAAACCTCCTATGAATGGAATAAGACCTAACATGTTACCAATCCATATAAAAAAGAATATAGTCAATAGATAAGGCAGGAACTTCTCATACTTCTTTCCAATCGACGGTTTAGCTATCGCATCTCTTACAAAAATGATAAGCGGCTCCATAACTGCTTGAACTCCTTTCGGAGCTTGCATTTCTCTTTTCTTGTAACCCTTTGCGGCAGTAATGAATAAGAATAGCATTAAACCAATAGTAATAAACAACCCAAACACAGTTTTAGTAATTGAGAAATCAAAAGGTTTTGCTGCATTAATATGACCTTTTTCATCGCGAACCACGTCTCCACCTTCTTCAACAAAATATATTTTTTCGTGCTCCATTATATAACCCAAATATGGCTCCCCATGAGATAGATTGGATGAACTAAAAACATCTAGACCTTTCTCACTTGAATATAAGATGATTGGCAATGGAATATGAAGTGGCCCAATATGAATTTCGTGATTATCCATTACGTGATGCATTATCATTTCACCTGCATTAAAAGCCTCTTTTTCTTCTCCATTTTCTGACCCATGACCAGCAAATGCAGAAAAAGTTGTCGTAAGAAGTGCAATCAGGACAAAAAATGCAGTCTGGATATTTTTTATAATCATCTGAATATTAAGGTGTTGCGTTATCAACTTTGGTCTCTTTTTCGGGTCGCAATTTAGATACTAATTGGTATATTTCAAATATTGTGAACAATAAATATAAGAATAGGTAATAAACTATGAATTCCATAGACTTTATATCGCTTATTATCAGATAAATAGCAAGGAATAAAATAGATAATAACATTCTTATACCAGTACCTCCCATAACCCCTGCAAAAAATTGAGAATTAGACTTACTTATCACCGCCTTTTGTGTCTTCCACCCTATTCCGATTCCTAAAATAAAATAATAACTAAGTGAAGCCCAAAACCACATATCCTCTCCTGGCTCAAAAAAATATAAGTAAACTGCTGTGACTAACGATAGTAAGCTCGTAAGCAAGGTCAATTTTAAGAAAAATTTCATTGTTTATTTCAGTTTTGTTATGAGGAGATATATGGTGCTAAATACAGCTATAAAAATGCTTATCAATAGATATAAATTCTCGGTTTGAAGATACGAATCTAACCCTAGGCCTACCAATATAAGCCCAACAGTCATTGCAATTAGCTGAAAGCCTATGCCTGCGTACTTCAATGGATTATTATGCGGTAGCCGATGAGGCATTTCCTAAATTTACATCTTTAGAGATTGAGACGGAATTGCCCATGGTACAAGAGCCATTGAACTCACTGCCATTTTCTACCACTATCTTTGACGTATTAATATCTCCTCGTATTTTACCCGTACTTTTTATCAGTAATAAGTCACTAACTTTTACGTCGCCTTCCACAATACCACTTATATCACAGGATTTAGCAGCTATATTGCCCATTATTCTCCCAGTGATACCCAGTACAAATTTGCATTCTGTTTTTACATTTCCATTTACTGTACCGTCTATACGAAGATCCCCATTAGAAGAAAGGTCTCCAGTAACTATGGTTCCTTCTCCCAGTACATTGATAGCTCCTATTCCGTTACCAGTTGTTTTTTCTTTTTTACCAATCATTTTATACTTTTAATTTTTGACTATTTTTTATCAAAAACTTACATAATTCAAGGGGTTAACAGCCACTCCATTCTTCCAAAGTTCGAAATGAAGGTGCGGCCCAGATGTAAGTTCACCAGTACTCCCTACTAAAGCTACTGCGTCTCCTGCTTGTACAAATGTACCTACTTTTTTAAGAAGTGCTGCGTTGTGCTTATATACCGATAAAAAATCGTTCGGGTGTTGTATTATAAGTGTTTGGCCTCCTCCTGGGGTCCACGAGCTAAAAATAACCGTTCCCTTTTGTATAGATTTAATTACTGACCCGCTTGGAGCTACTATATCCACAGCTAGATGTTTTCTGTCTACATTAAAAGTATCGCTGACCACTCCCTTGATAGGAACGAAAAAATTATAGTTATCAGGACTGGATCCTACACGCTTCAGTGCTACAGTCCCACTATTATTCGTTTGCCCATTTGAAACCTCCGGTGCCGAAGGATCGTCAATTATTACTTCCGGCGAGTCTTCTGCTATCGAAACAGTTATGTCTTCGCCCGCTAAAACTTTACCTAGCACCTCTGACTGCAAACGAATCTGTTTCATCCCATTTTCTAATGAATCAATCTTTTGTATCATTTCATACTGCTCTATACTACTATACTTAGCACTCTTGGTAGGGAAAATATAATTTAAGGGTGTATAGGCTAGCAACAAATAGATGATAATCCCAAACAAAAATAAACCCACAGATAATCCTATCAGTAAGTTCCAAGGAGTCAAGACGATAGACACCTTTTCCTCTAGATTTTCATCTTGTCTAATTATTAATCTATAGCGATTTTTAAACTTGGTTGATATGTTTTTTATGAAACTCCCCAACTTTTATAAATGATTACGGCCTAATTGAAATATTTTTGTTCCTATTGAAGTTAGAAGAGTGCAAATTTAATGCGAATATCAGATTGAAGACAACAAAATATATAGCAATAATTTTACTGCTGAGCTGCACTACACAAGTCTCTGCACAGAAAAATGAAGATAAATGGATGAAACGAAATTGGAACGATATGGTCGCTCGTTTTAATATCTACTTTAACGCCACCCAAAAACTACTTACCGCAGAAAATAATCTTGCAAGCAAGCAAAAGGATAACTTCAACGAAGTAATAGATCTCTTCCCTTATGGTACTGCAGAAGATGCAAAGGCTACTCGGCCTGCAATGGAAGAAACCATGGGAAAGGCATCTAAGGTAATCCAGAAAAAACCGCGTAGTAAGTGGGTAGACGACTCTTATTTTATAATAGGCCAAACTCAGTTTTTTAGTGGCGACTATTTTGCGGCAAGGGAAACATTTCAATTTATAAATGCCAGATATATTGACCCTAAGATAAGGGCTATGAGTCAACTATGGGTGATGAAAACATACATACAGCAGAATAAATATGACGATGCTGAGGCTATATTTGGTTTATTGCAAAAAAACAAATACTACGGAAAAGACTTTAGAACCCACCTTAACTTAGCGGCTGGCGACCTTATGGTGAAGCAGAATAAAAATGCTTTAGCTATAAAACTACTCACAATAGGATTAAATGATTTAAAGAATAGAACATTAAAATATAGAACACACTTTATTTTAGGGCAACTCTACCTAGAAGAAAAAGAGTATGCCAAGGCAAATGAAAATTTCATTAAAGTGCTTAGGTTAAATGCTCCATATGAATACGTGTTTCAGGCAAATCTGGGTATGGCAAAGTCTACGGCCGAAAGCGGCGGACAAGGATCGCAGAAGACTGCCAAGTTTCTGAAACGAATGCTCGATGATGATAAAAACCTAGAGTATTTTGATCAAATCTATTTTGAACTAGCTAAACTTGAGTTTAATAATAACAATGAAAAACTAGGGCTCGAGTACATGAAAAAATCTGCTGCTAGTGCTTCTAACAACTCCGAGCAACAGACTAGAACTTATCTGTTTTTAGCTGATTATTTTTTTGGCAAGCGAGATTATACAAAAGCACAAGCATACTATGATAGTACAGTCGCCGTCATTCCTGCAAAGTTTAAAAATGTAGATAAAATAAAAGCAAAACACAGTGTACTTTCTAAGCTCATAGAAAATATTGAAACTATTCGCACTCAGGATAGTTTGCTATTCCTCAGCCAGTTAGATAGAGATGTGCTGGATAAGAAAATAAACAAATACATAGAAATAGAAGAGGAACGAGAGCGTTTAGCCATAGAGGAAGTGGAAATACGAAAAGAACAAGATAAACTAAACCAAACCAATGCCAGAGGTGTTCCCATAAATGCTCCCGCTAGTGCTGGAGGCACCTTCTATTTTTACAATACTGCAGCAGTAGCCAGAGGTAACAATGATTTTGTACGAACATGGGGCAAAAGGCAATTGAGTGATTTCTGGCGTTTTGTGAACAAGAGTGTGATGGAGGATGCAATAAGTAGTGACGAAAAAAAGACAGATGAAGATCCTGACACTGACCCAGACACCTACGTAAGCTCGCAAGACGATGAGCAGAGCAAGGTACTAGAGAATATAGACAAGAGTAAGGTCAAGTATTACAAGGATATTCCTTTTAGTGCAACAGCACAGCTAGTAGCGAAAAGAACGATACAAGCTGCTTATTTAGGAATAGGCAAAGTCTACTTTGATGATCTGAAAGAATATCTCAAAACCAAAGAAAACCTGAGTGCTCTGCTAGTAAAATACCCTACCACTATTCATAAGCCAGAAGCTCTATTTTATCTTTCTAAAAGTGCAACAGAACTAGGCAACAGTGAAGAGGCTGCAAAGTATGCTAAACAAGTAGCCGAGGAGTTTCCTGAATCTGTTTACAATGGAGTGCTTAATGCCAAAGAGATACAAGAAGACGATAGCGATAAAGAAGTAGTTAAAATATACACGGATATGTATACTGCTTACTCTGAAGACAAATACAATGAAGTGCTAGCATTTAAGAAGAAAATAGACCAAGAATATGTAGGGAACTCTATACAGGCTAAGATAGATTATCTATTTGCCTTAACAATAGGTAAAACGAAAGGTAAAGAAGCCTACATAGAAGAACTAGAAATTTTAAAAGAGGCCTATTCTGGCACAGAAATAGGCAAAATGGCTGCATTCACCCTTAGACTCTTACAAGTAGAACAGGTAGAGCAAGTAGATGCTACTACACCTAGCATCTACAGTGAGGAAAAAGCGTCAACATACTACCAAGTGATAACAGGTCTAACTAAGGATGAGAATAAAGTACAGATACAACTAGATGACTATAACCAAAACTTGTACAGCTCTAAAAACTTAAAATCTAGCTCATTATTACTAGGTACCCGTCAGATGTTTTATATCAAACAATTTAGTACTCAGAAAGAAGCTCTAGAATATCATAACGATTTGAACTCTAGCATTGAATTCTTAAAAAGTGTAGGTCTTACAGATATAAACGTATACGCTATTTCTGAATCCAACTTTAAAATATTGGTAAAGACCAAGGACGAAAAGCAATACTTATCTTTTTTTAACAATCAAAAAAACTAAAGATGTCAAAACTTAATATGAGTGACACTACTGCCAGCATATGGACCAGAAGACTTTGGAAGGGTTTTGTGTATTCCTTTTTATTTACTGTACTATTTTTAGCCAGTATTAAATTTGGTCTATGGGGAAAATTGCCTGATACTATGGAATTAGAAAACCCGAAAACTAAGCTAGCATCTGAAGTATATTCTAGTGACTCCAAAGTTCTTGGGAAGATGTTCTATCAAGAGGATAGAACCAATAGTGCGTATGCCGACATACCGCAACATCTTAAAGACGCTTTGATAGCAACAGAAGACGAACGTTTCTACCAGCACAGCGGAATAGATGCTAGAGCACTTGCAAGGGCTATTGCTAAACTAGGCAAAGATGGAGGAGGTAGTACCGTTACTCAGCAACTAGCAAAAAATCTTTTTCACCGAGAGGAGGTAAATACAAGCAATCGTCTTATACAGAAACTTAAAGAATGGATTTTAGCATCAGAGATTGAAAAAAGGTATACCAAAGACGAAATTATTTTAATGTATTTTAATACAGTGCCTTACGGCAACAGTTTCGGAATAAAATCTGCTGCTAAAACCTATTTTAATAAAAAGACCAAAGACCTTAAAATAGAAGAAGCAGCTGTCTTAGTGGGAATGCTCAAAGCAAACACCTATTACAACCCTATACGTAACCCAGAAAATGCTATTTTACGACGCAGTGTGGTGCTCAAACAAATGGTAAAAAATGATTTTATAACCCAACAAGCATATGATAGTTTGAGGGTACTGCCGCTGGTAACTAACCCTAATTTTGTAGACCATAATACAGGCATGGCTACCTACTTCCGCTCGTACCTCACTACTTGGATGAAGGCCTGGACCAGAAAATATGAGGCCGAAACTGGAGTAAAATACAACATATACGACGATGGACTCAAAATATATACTACAATAGACTCTAAACTACAAGAGTATGCTGAACTAGCCGTAGCCAAGCATATGGCTAAGCTTCAAGATCAGTTTTGGAATGAAACCAAAGGTAGAAATAGAGACCCATGGTATAGCGAAGACGAAAGTGGTGATATGGTCTATGATCCCGAGTATCCTAATAGAATGATAAAGGGTACAGAACGATACAGGCATCTTAAAAAGCAGTTCAAATCCAATAAAGATTCCATAGAATACTACTTAAATAAACCAGTGAGTATGAAACTCTTCAGCTGGAAAGGAGATATAGATACCATACTAAGTCCTATGGATTCACTTAAGTACACGAAGCAAATTCTGCATACTGGATTTATGAGTTTTGAGCCGCAGACTGGCCATATCAAAGCTTGGGTTGGGGGTATCAATCACTCCCATTTTCAGTATGACCACGTAAATAAGAAATCGACTCGACAGGTAGGCTCGACATTTAAACCACTCGTATATGCTAGAGGTCTAGATGATGACAAAATACAGCCGTGCGAAAAAGAAAGTACTGGCCCAGTAATAGTAGAGTATGGCAATGGCCAACAGTGGATGCCTCAAAACTCTGGTGAAGTACCAGCAGAAGTAACCTTCTACCAAGGCCTACAGCAATCTATAAATACCATCACCGCTCGGGTGATGAAACGCCTAGGCCCCAATAGTGCGGAGGTAGTAAAACAAACTGCAGGACGTATGGGTATAGACGATTCTAAATTTGAGCCTTATCCCTCTATCTGCTTAGGCACTATGGATATTTCCGTATTTGAAATGGTAGGAGCATACGGCACTTTTGTCAATGGAGGAACTTTCGTAGAGCCCATTTTCGTAACACGAATAGAAGACAAAAACGGGAATATTTTAGAAGAATTTACTCCTAAAAAAGAAGAAGCTATTCGCAAGCAAAGTGCTTTTATAATCTGTAAAATGCTGGAGCGAGTAACTATGAGCGGTGGTACTGGGGCTAGACTAAGACGAAACTATAATCTGCCAGACAACGTATCTATAGGCGGCAAGACAGGTACAACTCAAAACAACTCAGACGGCTGGTTTATGGGTATTACTCCTAATCTAGTAAGCGGTTGCTGGGTAGGTGCCGAGGAGCGAAATGTACATTTCAGAAATACTGCATACGGACAAGGAGCTAATATGGCCCTACCTATTTTTGGAGAGTATATGCAAAAAGTGTATGCCGACCCCAAGAGCAACTTTGGCCGAGGCTATTTCCTAAAACCAGATATAGAAATGACCATAGATATAGACTGTGGCAACTACCAAAGCGGCGAAGGCGGTAAAGACCCAATGGAAGGTGCAAAAATACCCGACGACGACCTTTTCTAAGCGGGGTTGCAACTTATCTGCACATGGTGTAAATACGAACTGTTATCTAAAAATTAAGTACAAATATTTACAAACCAATAGCAGTATCTAACTCCCTGCATCTTAAGATTATTTTGAAAAATTTCATTTCTGAAAAACGTATATTTGACTGACACGAAGCATACGTCTATACTTACGCGAGGAAAAGGCTAAAAACAATCAAACAAAAAAGAAAAACAAGTGAGAAAGACCCTATTTGAAATTGCCAAAATGG
Organism: Bacteroidia bacterium; assembly: GCA_041689715.1. Classification (GTDB taxonomy): domain Bacteria; phylum Bacteroidota; class Bacteroidia; order NS11-12g; family UBA9320; genus UBA9320. The sequence goes on along the minus strand of JBDNFQ010000063.1, from coordinate 1,092 downwards.
ACTGCCCATCGGAGGAAAACCTCATCCGAATGAAGTTGGACGAGATTTCAAGTATTGCCCATTTGGACTTTGACATTCCAAACCGAAGATTGACCGTTTTTCATAGCGGGGAGATAGACCCAATAGAAGAGTCCGTAATAGCCCTGAACTTAGGCGGGAAGAAAATCTCTACTCAAGAAACAGACCAAACGGATTTTGAAGAAAACACAAACCAAAAAAAGCTTCTTTGGGCTGCACTAGCCATCAATTTTGCCTTTTTCCTAATAGAAATGACAACAGGACTGATTTCTAAATCTATGGGACTTGTCGCAGATAGTTTAGATATGCTTGCAGACAGTTTCGTGTACGGCATTAGTTTATTAGCTGTAGGAGGAACACTAATTAAGAAAAAGCGGATTGCAAAACTGGCTGGTTATTTTCAAATCACCCTTGCCATTATCGGATTCTTAGAAGTGTTAAGACGGTTTTTTGGAGCAGAAAAACTTCCCGACTTTTCTACCATGATTATCGTTTCCATTTTTGCACTTCTCGCAAACGGAATTTGCCTTTATATATTACAAAAATCAAAGAGCAAAGATGATGCAAATATGAAAGCCAGCATGATTTTCACTTCGAACGACGTGATTATAAATTTAGGTGTAATAATCGCAGGTATTTTAGTGAATTGGTTAAGTTCTAATAAGCCCGATTTGATTATAGGAACACTAGTTTTTGTTTTGGTAATACAGGGTGCATTTAGAATATTGAAATTAAGCAAATAAAAAGACTGAACATTACAAAGACCTGAGGCCGAATCCACGTATACAGATCTTATTTGGTTAATTACAAGAGCTCTACTTCAATTATCAGAATCATAAAGCGGAGCACCTTTGGGTAATACTAAAACCGTGCTTTATCAGCTTATCACACCTCAACTATGAATACTAAATTACATATCCCAAACGACAGAAAAAAAATACAATTAAACGCCCTTCAAATCTGTAAAAAAATCTTTAGAGGTCGCTAGATAGATACATATAAAGTTGTATGTTGTAAGTCAATAAAGTGGTAATAATATGATCAATTTCGAAGGACAAAATGCCCAAGAGTTCT
>JBDNFQ010000062.1:0-2400 GCA_041689715.1 Bacteroidia bacterium | reverse complement strand
TTTAATATTCTAAGATTTTGCATCTTAACTCTTTCTCCACCCATTCTTCCTGCCATTCGAGTACCTTTAAATACACGAGAAGGAGTAGAACCAGCACCTAGAGAACCTGGAGCTCTAAGTCTATTGTGCTGTCCGTGAGTAGCCTCACCTACACCACTAAACCCGTGTCTCTTTACTACACCCTGAAAACCTTTTCCTTTTGATGTACCTACTACGTCAACAAATTGGCCTTCTTCGAAAATCTCTACACCGAAAGAATCTCCAACCGTTCCTTTACCTGTGTAGTCTCGTATCTCCATTACGACTCTTTTAGGAGTAGTGTTAGCCTTTGCAAAGTGACCCATCTCTGGTTTGTTAGAACTTTTTTCTTTCTTCTCTATAGAAGCTATCTGCACTGAATTGTATCCATCTGTCTCCTCATTTTTAATCTGAGTAATAACATTTGGCTCACAAGACACTACTGTACAAGGCTCTTTTTTACCGTTGTCGGTAAAAATAGCTGTCATACCTATCTTTTTTCCTATAACACTTAACATGTCCTTATACTTTTATTTCTACGTCTACACCACTTGGTAACTCTAGCTTCATTAGTGCATCAACTGTTTTTGCACTAGAACTATAGATATCCATTAACCTCTTATAAGAACACAGTTTAAATTGTTCTCTTGCTTTCTTGTTAACGTGAGGAGATTTTAATACTGTAAAAATCTTCTTATGAGTAGGCAACGGTATTGGACCGCTTACTATCGCACCAGTAGCTTTAACAGATTTAACTATCTTCTCTGCAGACTTATCAATTAAATTATGATCGTAAGACTTAAGCTTTATTCTTATTTTTTGATTAATCATTACTTCTTATGCTTTTGAGGTTCCGTTTGCTTTTGCTATTATTTCTGTTGCGAGTCCAGCTGGCACTATATCGTAGTTATTAAACTCCATAGTAGATGTTGCTCTACCAGAAGTAATTGTTCTTAAATCTGTTACATATCCGAACATCATAGAAAGTGGTATGAGAGCTTTCACTACTTGTGCTCCATTTCGTTCTGTCATCCCTTGCATTTGACCTCTTCTTCTATTCAAATCACCTATCACATCACCCATGTTTTCCTCTGGAGTTATTACCTCTAGTTTCATTATAGGCTCTAGAATAACTGGCTTAGCTATCTTACTAGCTTCTCTGAATGCAAACTTTGCTGCTGTCTCAAAGGAAAGCGAATCAGAATCCACTGCGTGAAACGAACCATCAAAAAGTCTAACTTTAAGATTTTGCACCTCGTATCCGGCTAATGCTCCATTTTTCATGGCATCTCTAAAACCTTTTTCAACTGCTGGAATAAATTCTCTAGGAATAGACCCCCCAACAATTTGATTTATGAACTCAAGTCCTTCTTTACCCTCATCTCCAGGTCCTATCTCTACTTGAATATCTGCGAACTTACCACGTCCCCCAGATTGTTTCTTATAAGTCTCTCTGTGAGTAACAGTTTGAGTGATGGTCTCCTTGTATGCTACCTGAGGTTCTCCCTGATTTGCTTCTACATTAAACTCTCTCTTCAATCTGTCGATAATAATCTCTAAGTGTAGCTCACCCATACCTGAGATTACTGTTTGACCAGTTTCTTCATCAGACTTCACTACGAACGTAGGATCTTCTTCCGCTAGTTTAGCAAGTGCCATACCTAACTTATCAACGTCTGCTTGAGTCTTAGGCTCAATAGCAACACCAATTACAGGATCCGGGAAATCCATAGATTCCAATACTATAGGTGCATTTTCTGCACATAATGTATCTCCAGTTCTAATATCTTTAAATCCAATAAGTGCAGCAATATCTCCTGCTTGCAATTGTGGAATTTGATTTTGCTTATTTGCGTGCATCTGGAATATTCTAGATATACGCTCTTTTTTATTAGTTCTTGTATTTAAAACATAAGAACCAGACTCTAACAAACCACTATAAGCTCTAGTAAAACAAAGTCTACCAACGAATGGATCTGTAGCAATCTTAAATGCTAATGCAGCAAATGGCTCATCTACATTTGGCTTTCTAAATGTAGGTTCCTCAGTTTTAGGATTGATTCCCTCAATAGCTTCTACATCCATAGGCGATGGAAGAATTTCCATTACCATATCAAGCATAGCCTGTACACCTTTATTCTTAAATGCAGAACCACACATCATAGGAACTACTTTCCCTGATATAGTTGCAGATCTCAATGCATCTAATATTTCTCTTTCTGTCAAAGATTCCGAATCCTCGAAATACTTCTCCATTAAAGTCTCGTCAAACTCAGCAACAGCTTCTAAAAGCTCTTCTCTAAGTTGTCTAGCCTCCTCTACAATATCATCTGGTATTGGAATTTCCTGGAATGTCATACCTTGATCTTCCTCATTCCAAGT
>JBDNFQ010000061.1:0-1108 GCA_041689715.1 Bacteroidia bacterium | reverse complement strand
ATTAGTAACTGCGGGCTTTGTAGATGTATCAGTTTGAAAAAAATACTTAGTCTGATCTTCGTTTTTCGAAACTAATATCTCAAAGTAGTTCTTCTTAGGCAACACCACTAAATATAAGCCTGTAGCTAGCTTCTCTTTACCTCTAAAATGGAATACCCCGTTACTACATTCAGATGTGTCTTTGATATACTGTTTGTTGCCAAAATGGTTGGCTAGCAATAGCTCATCATTGCAGGTTAATCCATCCATTTTTACAGCTATGTCGTACTGGGCATAAGTACTCACACACAATAAAGTGAAAATCCAAAGTGCAAATTGTTTTATCATTCTGATACTATTCTATATTAATCGTCTACAAATATAATAGGAGTAAGATGCTTCAACTCTAAATAAAGCGGCTCCATTTCTACTAAGCACTTCACAAAAACAATGCCTAATTACCGGCACTACTATCACTACTAATAGAGTTCTATATTAAGTTTGTATGAGAAAGACATAGTACCCACCTTTTAGGTGCTTTAGGTAATATCAAGTTTCATAGTTAAATGCCAGATCAAATAGATTTTTTTCAGCAAGTGTACCAAGTCGCGAGGCTTATACCTTATGGACGTGTTACATCATACGGTGCAATAGGTAAATACCTAGGTGCAGCCCAATCTGCTAGAATGGTAGGCTGGGCTATGAATAATGCACATAGCCAAACCACTGCAGTACCAGCACATAGAGTAGTCAATAGAAATGGATTGCTTACGGGTAAAAGAGCTTTTGAAAATCCCAATGCTATGCAAGAACTTTTAGAGGCTGAAGACGAATCAGAATGAAGTATATATATCCAATAATTACTATGTTATTCATTTGCTCCTGTAATTGGACTTTAGATGAAGATGGCTTGAAGGAGGAGTTGCATAGGACTACTACGTATGATGACGGAGTTGTACGTGAGGGTCTATATAGAAATAATATTCCAGTAGGAATCCATAAATACTACAATCAGAATACTCTTAAAAAACTAGTGAACTATATAGAATGGGACACTAGCATCCGAAAGTTTTCAAACCAGAGCTACAAAGCCTCTACATCCCATTATACACGTAGCCTAGGTTCAATT
>JBDNFQ010000060.1:0-2675 GCA_041689715.1 Bacteroidia bacterium | reverse complement strand
ATTGTAGCAGTAGCCACAACCGATTTATCGCTTAAATAAACTGACAGGCTATGGGTACATAATCTGATTAACACTTAAAACAAATAAAAGGACAACACGGACGTGTTATCAAAACGGGAAATGCTGAAAACCGAACAGAGTCCAAGTATACTACCTTACTAGAGGCCAGTTATAATGGGTCAACCATTTTATTCAAGTTCTTAGACGGGAAAGAAAAAACTGTATTTTATCGTACAATGGATAAGAATGGTAAGCTCTCTGATAAGGAAACAAGAGAAGCAAATAAGTATGAATTTATGATGTACAGTGCAAACGTTTCTAAAAACTTAAAAAACGTAAACGTAAGTTCAGTATCTAAAGATTATTTCGTGGATGTATATACATTTAAGGAGAAAAAGTATACCTATAAAGCTGTTTGTCTAGATAATAGCGGTAGAGAAGTTTGGACCTATGAAGGCCCTGAAGAAAAAGGAGTAAATACTGGTGCTTATTTTGCTGGCAACAAAGATCAAGTAATATTACTTACAGGAAAATCTAAGTCGTTAATGAGCAAAGACTATACATTCAATCTTGTTTCTCTTACTATGGAAGGTGAATTGAATTATGAATTAGAGTTAGAAAACTCTAAGTACACGCTGATGCCTCATAATGCTTTTATTAGTGATAAAAATGGAGACATGACGATCTTAGGTGAGTATTATGATGCGGATGATAAATCTATGAAGGCAGAAAGTAAAGGTATTTTTGTTAAGGTGGTAGATAAAAACGGGGATAATATTTCAGATAAATATATCACTTGGTCTAGAGATATAGGGTCTAAAGTAAGTTCGGATGATAGAAGAGAGATAGATAACTACTCGATTTATTTTCACGATATACAAATGACCAAAAGCGGGAAAATAATTGCTGTAGGTGAGCAATATAGAAAGCAAATAAGTGCTAGTGGAGTAGCTTTAAAAGCTTTAGCTGCCGCAACCGGGGGGAGTTCTAATGCAAGTTCTTTAGAAATGAAAATAGGTAAGATGTTTGTGATAACACTAGATGATAACTACGATGTAGGAAGTGTAGAAATTCTAGATAAAAGACCTAGAAGAGTAGTGTTAGCTCAAGAATACGGCTTGGTTAATAGACATCTTCTAGCCAAGATTATGGCTGCTGAGGGGTCTTTCGATTATAGTTTTACTCAGACGAATGAGGATATGACACTTGTCTCTATTGGGTACACAGATAATGAAAAAGAAGCAGGTAAGTTGCTTAAGCAAAGTAAGTTTCACTTAGTGAATTTCTCCGATGGAGAAGAGGAGCCAGTAAAGGATAAAATAGATATGGAGACTGACGCCACAGATTTATATGTAATGCCGGCAAAACCTGGATTCCTTTTAATAGCTGAGTACTATAGAAAAGAGAATAAAATGGAGCTTAAACTAGAGCCGATTAATTTCTAGTCTTATTCCATACTAAATATTTAGAAGTCCTTCTACCTGTTATGGTAGAGGGACTTTTTTTTAGATTATTTTCGCAGTCTACTTGCACTCGTAGTTCAACTGGATACCTGCCTGCCGCAGGCAGGGAATATTGGATTTACGATTAAGAAATAAGTTAGTTTTGACGGCATTAAATACTTGCACTCGTAGTTCAACTGGATAGAATATCGGATTTCGGCTCCGAGGGTTGGGGGTTCGAATCCTCTCGAGTGTACTATTACGGAGGAGTTTTATATCAGATAAAACTCCTTATATCCTAATTGATGTTTACAGTATATGTATTAAGAAGCGAAGTTGATGGAAGGCTCTACAAAGGCTTTGCCAAAAATTTAAGCATTAGAATAGCTCAACATAATAGTGGGAAGACTAAATCAACTAAAGGTTATATACCGTGGCAATTAGTTTACTCAGAGACATTTACTACTCTAGAAGAAGCTTTGCTTAGAGAAAAGTTTCTGAAGACTGGTCAAGGTAGAGATTTTTTAAAGAGAACGATTTCTTAATAATTGTAGTTTAACTGGATACCTGCCTGCCGCAGGCAGGGAATATCGGATTTCGGCTCCGAGGGTTGGGGGTTTGAAACGAAGTTCAAGAAAACAAAAACAAGAGAATTAAGGAATGATTAATCCTCTCAAGGGCATTAAAGATTTACTATAGCATCGGAGAAACTTTTGTATTGTCCATTGAGTGCAGTACTTTAAAATCACAGTTTAACATAAGAATTATACTTTTTTTTGTCTAAGGATTTTAAGTTTAGGTCAATACTGCTATTTTTACAACCTATGTTAGAACAACACGCTTGGTTTAAAAGCTATCCAGATCACGTACCGCATACGGTAGATAACAAAAAATATGAGTCTCTTGCTAAAGTATTTGACGACGTAGTAGGTAGATATGGTGACCAAGTTGCCTTTCAAAATATGGATAAAACCATGACTTTCAATCAATTGAAAGCCAACGTGGATGCCTTTGCTTGGTATTTGCAAAATAAGACCAATCTAAAACCAGGCGATAGAGTAGCTATCCAAATGCCAAACTTACTGCAGTTTCCTGTAGCGATGTTTGCTGTTTTGAAATGTGGTTATGTAGCTGTGAATACTAATCCGCTCTACACTCCTGAGGAGATGAAGCATCAATATAAGGATAGTGGAGCCAAGGCTTTGGTAATCTTAGAAAACTTTGCAGCTAACT
>JBDNFQ010000059.1:0-1771 GCA_041689715.1 Bacteroidia bacterium | reverse complement strand
TAAAATCTGGAGGGATGATATCGCCTAAGTATTCATCAAAATCTTTCAAACTTCATCTATAGGTTTAATAATTCCACTTGCCACGTAATCTTCTAATATGTCACGTACTAGCCTATTGTTCTCATCCTTCATTTCAATAGTTGGTTTAGCATTAGAAGCTATCCAATCGGAGATTACTGTATGATACTTCTTTTTCAAACTTGGAATAACTGGGATACCGAATAAGCTCAATGAGTATGCATTGCACTGCTGCTCGTATTGACTTTTCATTGGAATTACCAATAGCTTTTTATTCAGGAAAAGAGCTTCACTCGTCGTCCCAAAACCAGCACTGCACAATACTCCTTTGCAGCTTTCCAAAGCCGCTATAAAGTTAGTTTCATCTATGGGTTGTACGTGCACATTACCACTAGTATACCGTATGGTAGTGTGCTTAGAGAATATACGCCAAGTCACTTCTGGAAATAGCGTGAGATGCTTCACTAATTTTTCTGTACCGTAAAATGGAAGATACACGATATATTCTGTGCCCTCTGTAGGTTGTAAGTTTTTGATGACTTCACGCACTGGAGGATAGTATAATTTAGCATTTAGTTTCTGATAGTGCAGCCCATAATACCGATTTGCTGGGCAAAAATTATTGATGATCAGTTTAGAAATAGGACTAATTACCTTAGGTTTAGGAACATCAGCATCTAGCAGTGAGGCTTGATTACTGAGTCCTACGGAATACACCCAATTACGCTTAGCACTCCAAGCGGTAACAGGCTCAAAGTCAGAAATAACCATATCATAAAGGTGGGTAGGCGTAGTTTTCACTTCCTCCAAAAATCGCTTTGGGTTATTCTCCTTAACTGTTCTCACTACATCTATGCTCCCATTTTTTCCGAAATAGTACGCCAAACCTTTCTGTTTATACTTTACTTCGAAAGGCAATTCCACTTCAGAATGAGAGCCACTAGTTAAGACATCTACCCGCACATATTTACGGAGTTCGTTGATAATATCAATAGAACGCGTAATATGTCCGTTACCGGTACATTGTATGCCATAGAGCACTCTCACGAGATGATAGTATCCAGTTTAAACTCCAATAACATTTCTTCAAACATAGCCTTGGCATCTTTTGGTTCCTCTATTGGATCAGAGGTATAATCGCTACTGTCATACGTGTAGATAGACCACTTTTCTTTGTTATATTCTAGTGCCGTTAGATTTTCTATCCAATCGCCACTATTCAGGTATACCACAGAACCTTTTAGTTTGACTATTTCTCGAATCTCGGGCTGGTGTATATGACCGCAGACGACATAATCATATTTTTTCTCAATGGCTATATCGGCACACATATCTTCGAACTGGTTAATATATTTTACTGCACTTTTTACTCCATTTTTAATTTGTTTAGAGAATGATTTCTTTTCTTTTCCAAGGACGTCCATCAGTTTATTTACACCATGATTTAGCCAAATAAGAAAATCATAACTTTCAGATCCTAAACGCGTTAACCATCTACTGTGCTGCATAGTGACATCAAATACATCTCCGTGAAAAAACCAAGCTAGCTTACCATCTAAGTCTAAGACTACTTTATTTTCTACTTTGATGTTACCGAGCTTATAGCCTACAAATCGCCGAAATACTTCGTCATGATTGCCTGGCAGATAATATACCTTCGTTCCTTTAGACGCTAAATTAAACACTTCCTTGAGTACTTTGGTATGGCTTACAGGCCAGTACTTCTTTTTGAACTGCCAGCCATCTACTATGT
>JBDNFQ010000058.1:0-7720 GCA_041689715.1 Bacteroidia bacterium | reverse complement strand
TTTGGTCACCTCACTAGTAGTAGGGTGGGCGTGGCATACACGAGCTATATCTTCTGCACTAGCTCTGAACTCCATGGCCATTGCTATCTCAGAAATCATATCTGCTACACGTGGTCCTATCATATGAGCACCTAGTACTTCATCTGTTTCGGCATCTGCTAGTATTTTCACAAACCCATCTAAGTCCATTCCTGCTAATGCTCTACCGTTAGCTCTAAAAGGAAATTGGCCCACTTTATACTTTACTCCGGCTTCTTTGAGCTGCTCTTCGGTTTGGCCTATGCCCGCTATTTCTGGCCAGGTATACACTACTCCTGGTATTAGGTTATAGTTGATATGTGGTTTTTGTCCAGCCATTATTTCAGCTACCATCACACCTTCTTCTTCCGCCTTGTGAGCCAGCATAGCTCCTTTCACCACATCGCCTATTGCGTATATGTTGGGTATGTTAGTTTGTAAATGGTCGTTGGTTTCTATTCTACCTTTATCGTCTAGTTTTACTCCAGCTTTATCAGCTGCTAGTCCATCCGTATAGGGTCTTCTACCTACAGATACGAGGCAGTAATCTCCTTCTAATACTATCTCTCCTTTTTTGCCTTCGGCTTTCACAGTTACTACCTTTCCTTTGCTAGATACAGAAGTTACTTTATGGCCTAGGTGTAGTTTGAGACCTTGTTTTTTGAGTACTCGGCCCATTTCTTTACCAAGGCTAGCATCCATACCTGCTATTACGCTATCTGCATATTCTACTATACTCACTTCTGCACCTAGTCTACTATATATAGAGCTCATTTCGAGCCCTATGACACCACCACCTATTACGATGAGGTGCTTTGGTATTTCTTTTAGTGTTAGAGCTTCTGTGCTAGAGATTACGCGTTTCTTATCTATCTCCATACCGGGGAAGCTAGTTGGCTTACTACCAGTAGCTATTACTATGTTTTTAGCTGAGATTTTTTCTTTTTTCTCACCTGCTATTTCTATAGTATTTGCATCTACGAAAGAGCCCATTCCTACATACACATCTACCTTATTTTTTTTCATAAGATAGTCTACGCCTTTAGTCATTTGATCTACCACGCCTTGCTTGCGGGCTATCATTTGCTTAAAATCTATTTTAGGTGTTCCTATATTGATACCGTGATCTGCAAACTTGTGAATAGCATCATGGTACTGATGCGAGCTGTCTAGCAACGCTTTACTCGGTATACATCCTACGTTTAGGCAAGTGCCGCCTAGCGTATTATATTTTTCTATGATGGCTACTTTCATGCCTAGCTGTGCACAGCGTATCGCACATACATATCCACCTGGTCCACTTCCTATTATAGCTACGTCGTAATTATTCATTGTTGTTTTATTCGTTGTTTTTCTATTGGAACACGCCTCAAAGGCTTGTTCTTACTTGGCTACTGCGTTGTCACACTGAGCGTTCGCCTGTGGCGAATGTATCGAAGTGGCTACCACTAGTATATCTCTTCTTGTTGTTCTACTCTTAGGCCTGCCGATACTATGTTGGGTAATGATTCCAAACGCATATCTTGGGCTATAGTCACAGTATATTTTCCTTTTTGATTCAATATTTTTCGGTGGAGCATGGGCACTTGAAAAGTGATGACATCTCCTAGTCCTGACCCCAACCAATTGCCAGATTTTTCGGCTAGCTCTATGGGTACTTTGTAGTCACTGGTGGTACTGTCTGGGTAGGTTATACTTACTGCTAAATGGATATTAGCATACGGATAGTCGCTTTTAAGTCTAAGATTAGCAGATACTTGGTGATAAAAACCAGGTTCTGTTACTTCAAAAGAATCGGTAACTACATCTTGATATAGCCAGCCACCTTCTGGTAAAGTTTGAAAGCTATCTACCAAGACATTGGAGTTGCATCCTGAGGCCAAAAAACCTGCTGCTAATAATATAAAAATGTACCGTTTCAAAAGAATAGGACAAAGGTAGAAAAAATGGCAGACTAACTAGTGTAAAAGAAGAAGGAATAAAAGTGTTTTAGTCTTTGATGGTAAGATAAAAAACGTAATAGTCTTCCACTTGAAATTTTTGAAACATCTCTTCTGCTTTCACCGTTTTAGCAAGGCAATAAAATGTCCCAATACCGCTTTTGTAGCCGCCAAAGTATAGTGCTAATGGGACAGCCTTGTTGTATTCTACAGTCCTTATATTTTCGCCAGTTGCGTTTTGTAATACAAAGGTAGGCTGTCCATGAATGTCATATTTTTCTTTGCTGTAGTTTTTATCAATGAGTAAATGTAGGATAGAATCTTGTTGTTTCCCCGCTAAAGCTATTACCATAGAATCCATATCACCTGAGAATAGTGATGAGTGGCAAGGGTCATGCAAATAGTAAGCGGTATCTCCATTTGCCATCTTTACTGGCAATCGTATCTCTCCACAATTACTAAGACCCTTGGATATCGTATCAGGTTTTCCTTTAACAAATCTTACTAGATCTATGCTAAAATATTTGCCTTGGGCAGACTTATCTTTACACACAAATTCTACGAATTTCACATTGTTAAGGTCATTGAAGATTCTTTGATATCGATCTATATCTGTAAAATGTATTTTGGTAGATTGAGCAAAGCAGCTTAAACCCGAGAAAAAGAATAGAACCAATGATATAAGTTTCATCTTTCAAATATAAAAAAAGCCAGTGGATAGAATTCTATCCGCTGGCTTTTAAAAGATATTTTAATCTGGACTATTTACTCATTTTCTTCTGGATACTCTTTGGCAGTGCATCTTTGTGTATCATAAAATTCATAGTCTTAAGAGCTACATACGGCATGCTCGCATAGAAGTATCCGTCACAGTCATTGTTTTCTGTACCCCAGCTATTCTTTACTATGAAGTACTCATTCCCTTCTTGGTCTGTTACTAATCCTGTGAAATGCATGCCGTGATCATCTGTAGTCAGATAATTATCATAAGCAGTTTGTCTCATTTCTTGAGTTATCTTAAGCTCTGGCCCAGGACTATCGAACTGCGTACCTTCCTTATCTGCTCCCGCATCATTAAAGTGCTTGTTGTCTTTTCCTTTTACCACAAGAGCATCTTCATCTTCTGGCACTATTGCTAGTCCATTTTTAAAACTAAATCCTTTCTCGCTTACGTCTGCCGCCCAGCCTATAGAGTAACCGTTGGCTACTGCAGATTTCATAGTATTTAGCATTACATCCATGGGTACATTATAGGCACTAGCCCAGATCCAGTTATCAGGCACATCCATTACAAAGGGTTGGTAAAAAGGCTTGTGAGTAAAAGAAGAGATAATTACATAATCATCCATATTGAGACCTAAACTAGTCGCAAAACTTTTAGCCGTATAGCTTTTATCATTGTACATAAAGTTTTCTGGTACTGCCCCTAGATAGGCGTCTAGCACTGCATTGAAAGCTTTTTTCCAGCTCGTAGTAAGTTCCTTTTGTTTGTTGGCTATTACGGCATCTAGCATGCCTTTTAGCACAGATTCCATCTCGCTATGGTTATGCGTTTCTAGTCCGTAGTTTAGTCCTTTGTATGCTTCTTGTGGCAGTATACCATACTTTTTTATCACATAGGGAATATCATGAAAAGCTCCCCCTTGGCTAAAGTTGGCCATACCGTGCATTCGCACATAGTTTTCTGCTTTGTCTTCATACGCTTTACGTACGATGTACATTTCACTCAGCTTGTGCGTGCCTTTGCCCATACGCATGAGCTCACTCTCCACAAAACTAAGAGCACTAAAACTCCAGCAAGTGCCTGTTCTATTTTGATTTTGCACTTCATTGGCTTCTATATCTTTTTGGATAGTGAAAATGTAGTTGCCATCCTTTCTATTGCGAATGGTGTCTTGTGCTTGCAGTTGATACTGAAAAAGGAAAAGGCTACAGAGTAATACTGCGGATACGAATAAAAAATTTGTTATATGGCCGCTGAAATAAGTAATTATACCAAAATATGATGAAGAAAATAGACTAAGAAATCCTTTGGAAACATAAGTTTGTTGTACACGTATGAGAAAATTCGTTTTTCTAGTTTTGATTCTTCTAGGCTTTGGTGCAGCAGCACAAGATATGGAAGCTATTATAAAAGGCGAAAAAGCGGCTTTCGTAGCCAAACGAGATTTTAAATCTAAACGAAGTGGGCAAGTTTATGATATCACCTATCACCATATTAAACTAACTATAGACCCAGCGGTTCGCCTCATTGCTGGTAGTGTATATTCTGAGTTAATAGCTTCAGAAGACAACTTTACCACTTTTGCTTTTGATTTAGATGAAGCCATGCAAGTGGACTCTGTGCTCTATCAAAATGCTCCTATCAATTTTACACATCAAAATGATGAGGTATCTCTCATAATAGAGGCTAAAAATAAAGGAGAAAAGATTGCCGTAGAGATATTCTATAATGGAGATCCAAGTAAGCATAGTCAGAATGGATTTTCTTTTAGCATGCAACATGGTGGTCCTATAGCGTGGACTCTTTCTGAACCTTACGGAGCCTATGGCTGGTGGCCATGCAAGCAGCAGCTAGTAGACAAAATAGACTCGGTAGATTGTAGCATTACCATACCCAAAGGGAATAAGGCTGCCAGTTTAGGACTCTTGCAAAGTGTAGATACACTGGCAGATTCTAGTCTTGTATTTCACTGGAAGCACAGATACTCTACAGTAACTTATTTGGTGGCTGTAGCAGTGACCAACTATGTAGAGATAAGCCACTATATCCCTTTATCAGATGGAGATAGCGTGTATCACCTAGACTATATCTACCCTAATTATCAGGAAGATGCAGATACGCTGCGACTCGCTATTAATGGAATGATGAGAGGGTTTGATAGCCTTTTTGGTCCCTATCCATTTCGGAAAGAAAAGTATGGGCACGCCATGTTTGGCAGAGGTGGAGGTATGGAGCATCAGACTATGAGTTTTATGAGTTCGCTAAACTTTGACCTTATGGCACACGAACTGGCACACCAATGGTTTGGCAATAAGATAACCTGTGGCTCATGGGAAGACCTTTGGCTCAACGAAAGTTGGGCAACCTACGCTAATGCTATAGCTCGTGAAATGCTAAAACCGAGAGAAGAGCACTTGGCCTTTTTAGTAGAAAGTATAAGTAGAGCTACTCGCAATAATGGAGGAGCTGTATTTGCCTATGATACTGTAAATGTGGGCAATCTTTTTGATGGCGATACCCGCTATCGCAAAGGAAGCATGGTGCTACATCAGCTGAGGTGGGAGATGGGCGATTCTGCTTTTTTTGCTGGAACGCGTAATTATATGGCAGATGCAGATTTATGCTATGGCTTTGCTAAGACTATAGATTTTAGAGAGGCAATGGAAAATGCAAGTGGAATGGATCTCATTGGTTTTTTTGATAGGTATGTGTACCAAGAAGGATATCCCAATATCAATGCAAGATGGAATAGAAATGCAGGCACACAGGTAAAATTAAAAATAGGACAAACTACCTCGCATGAGTCGGTGTCTTTTTTTCCAGTGAAGATAGAATATAAGTTAGTGGGCGAAAACCAAGACTCTATAGTGCTAGTAGATCACAATAAAGCAGAGCAAGAAGTACTTTTAGATGTAGGTTTTAAGGTGACAAGTGTAGTTTTTGACCCGAATGTGTGGCTGCTTGCAAAAGGAGTAGTACTGGAAGGAGATCACGTAGATTTATCTTCAGTATCACTGTACCCCAATCCGAGTGAAAACACTATTTCTGTTTATGTGAAGGATTATAAATTGGATAAGATAGAAGTGCTAGATCTGCAAGGAAGAGTGCTACTAGAGTCCAAAGTCTTAGAACAGAAAAACGTGGTATCCTCTTTTAATATAGAGAGCTTAGCTAATGGGATGTATATGATGCGAGTAAGTTCGGGCAATGAGTCCGTGGTTATGAAGTTTGTGAAGTCGGTGTTTTAGTCATTTATACTCTTCATCTTACAATCCATTACTCTAAACAGATGGGCATTCAGTATACACTCCAAAATAACTAGGTAGAAGTATTAATCTTATGTAAGAGAAGTTAGACAAGTATCAAGACACGTAATATTTTTACTACCCCTTCTATCCTATTGTAAAAGAAGATTAATATGCTCCAGTTTCTTAAACGCTTTTCAAATAATGCAGAAAAAATGCCCCAAGAGCAATTACTAATATCGCTATAGCATTCATTAGAGTAATTCTTTCTTTAAAAAAAAGAGAACTAAAACCAATGGTAGTCAAGGGAGTGGCTAAGAATAGCAAACTTGCTATAAACGGATCTGTGTCTTTCAAGCCCAATAAGCTGAGTAATAATGCAAGGAATATAACCCCACTCATCCATAGAGTCGGGAAAAAGTATCTTTTAGACTGGAGCCTAAATTGTATTTTTCTTCTCTGCTTAAATGCGGCAAATCCGCCTATTAGCAGTACCATAAACTCTTGATTTAATATAATAAGCAAAGGTGAAATACGTGCAGTTAAATTCTCCCAATGTATGAGTGACGAAACGGAGAAACAGATTGCCATAAGCAGTAAAAGTAGATGCTGCTTAGTAGTTAATTTTAACTGTGTTTGTTTGCTGGAATAAAGAAAAAGTGCAAACCCAATAAGAATAATAATCGCTCCTAATAGAGATGAACTAATATTAATGTCTTTCATAGCGATTAAGTAAAATGTAGTAAATACAACCCCAATAAGGTTATAAATGCCTAGCCACTGCAGGGAGGATTTTTTTATTACCTGGAGCATAGCAAACAACCCAACTACACCGAAGAGTGATCCAGTCGTAATCTTTAAGTATTGATACACTGTAACCGGGGCAAACCCTAGTACCCCGAATAAAGCGACTGTAGCAATTAGAGTAGTAAAAAAAGCACGATAAGTCATCAAAAATGGTATGCTGCCTTTTTCTACATTTTTTTTCCATAAAACATTGTTATAGGAAAAAAGTAAGATGGATAGCAACAAGTATATCATTACAGAACCTACAAGGATATAGTGCCAGATTTATTTTCCGGTTTATTGAAATACTCTTCCAAAAATTCTTCTGAAAAATATGGGTATTGTAGTTTATTGCACAGCTGAGTATAGTCCGCTCTAACTATAGCCATCCTCTTCATATTTGTAGTATCCGCATACAAGTAGATATTATGTAAAACAAAGATAAAATCTTCATAGCTGTATCTTATGTAACGCGGATCAAAAAGCAGTGCATATTTCTTTTGATTACTCTTATCTTGAGTCAATTTATAATAGAACATACACATTAGATAAAATGAATTCTTGTGATATTTCTGGTAATAGAATGAAGTATCACCACCAATAGTATTTATTAAATATCGCATAACTGTAGTATTCTTTGTAATAATTGCGATAAAAAAAAGCTCATAAGAATAGTCCAACTGTAGCAACTTTTTTACAGAATGAACTGTATAGTATTTTTCAAGAATATCTATTGTCTCATCTTTATTGTGAGTCAGTATTTTTATAGCTATCAAGCGACTACATAATATAGGATGTAGATCTTTGCCAAACGCCAAATCCCCAAAGCTGTCCTTAGCCTCTCTATTATTCAAAAATTGTTTGAGCTCTAATATGGCTTTAGTGAAAGTTTTAATTTCTTTGGTATTGTTTTTAGTCCTAATTAAGGTTGCCCACTCTCCATAGTATCCATTTAGATTTGAATAATCGACAAAAGTTAAATAGACACAACGTAGAAAATTTGTATT
>JBDNFQ010000057.1:0-1716 GCA_041689715.1 Bacteroidia bacterium | reverse complement strand
TGTGCATACACGACTATTTACCAATTACAGTGAAGAGGCCATCAGCGAATCTATAGCAGCATTCGTAGAGCAGATAAATGCAGCCAATATTATGATGATACCAGGTGGATTCTCCGCAGGAGATGAGCCAGATGGTTCTGCCAAGTATATCGTATCGGTACTCAAAAATCCAGCGATAAAAGATGCGGTGCACGCACTACTCAAAAGAGGTGGATTGATGCTCGGTATCTGTAATGGTTTTCAAGCGTTAGTAAAATCGGGTCTATTGCCTTATGGTGAAATAAGAGACTTGGACGATACTTCTGCTACTATGACTTTTAACAGTATCGGTAGACACATAAGCCAGACGGCACACGTAGAAGTAAAGAGCGATAAATCACCATGGCTAGCAGGTATGCAAGGCAAGAAATACATCGTACCATTCTCTCACGGAGAAGGCAGATTCTATGCCGATGATGCTATGGTAAAAGAGCTAGCAGCCAATGGACAGATAGCAACGCAGTACATCGATTTTGAAGGAAATGTAGCACTAGATATGCCGTACAATCCAAACGGGTCTGTACACGGCATAGAAGGCATCACAGACGCTACAGGACAGATCTACGGTAGAATGGGACACCCAGAGCGTTACCGCAAAGGACTAATGAAAAACATCCCTGAAATGGAATTTATGGATATTTTTAAAAATGGTGTGGAGTGGTTTAAGGATAAGTAAGAGCCGCCCTGCAGGGCAGCTCTTACCGAAGAACAATTAAAGAATTTTAAATTCAGAAGAGCTTTAAAAGCAACTCCTTAATCCGTATCAGTCCTTTTCTTTTTGCTGATTCTAGTCTCTTTGGGAAAATCATCTTTTTCTACAGTAGCTATTCGTGGATTAATATTATATTCATACCCTAAATATGAATAAACTAATATCAACAATTGTCCTGCTACTTATATGCTATTTATGCATAGCTCAGAATTCTGAAAAGTTCATTTCTAATTGTTTTAAAGCAAAGTATAAAAAGGCTCACTGCTTTTTAACGGACCAAGTCCAAGGCTTGATTAAACCCAAAGATATTGAAGCACCGTTTTTACAATTAGAGAGTATGTATGGTAAAATTGAAAAATACTCGTTTAATTGCAGAGAAATGGCATCCTATGGTCTAGTAGAATACTATACTATAACTTATGAAAAGTCTGAACTAGATATTAAACTGGTGCTTAATGAAAAAAATAAAATTGGAGGATTTTTTATCGTACCGGTGCAGAATTGTGGTATTAACCAAGAAACATATACCCCTCCAAACTCGAATGAGAGTTCAACTGCCCGTATTTTTATTCCTACAAGTAGCAGTAACGACAGTTTCTCATTACTCCTTAGCACTCCTAAAAATGATAGCTTTAGTAAGATATTACTTCTTATTCCTGGGTCTGGACCTACTGATGAAAACTCCTCTATAGGTAAAACTAAAATATTCTTAGATTTGAGTATTGAACTAGCTAAACAAGGGATAGCAACTATTCGTTATAGTAAGTTTCAAAATTTTAACATTCGACCTACTGAAGTAACTTTTAAAGATGAATACCTTAATGATACTTAAATTCAAGTCGTAAATGCAACCCCTAGATTAAGAGGTATAGGGTGTAATAAAAATAGCGGATTAGGGGCTAGCCCCTAATCCGCTACGGAAAATGTTACTACCTTTACTTCTCTTCAAAAAGTTGTAAAAATGA
>JBDNFQ010000056.1:0-4654 GCA_041689715.1 Bacteroidia bacterium | reverse complement strand
ACTCGCAGATAAATTTATAGCTATATACCAAGGAGTACAAAAGACTCTAGTTACAGATAATCCTTTGTTTTACCTTGCACTTACTATGCTTGTAGTAGGTTCTCAACTCTTCATGGGAGGTTTTTTGGCAGAGCTCATTAGTAGAAACGCACCTAACAGAAATCAATACGAAATTTCAGATAAAGTTGAGTAAAAACTGAAAAATGAGAAAGGGTATTACATTTTTATTTTTAAGTATAGTTTTCACCTGCTTAGCCGTAGATGTGTCTATTAAAAATACGCATTTTACAGATCACTCGTTCAACGGTACCATTGATAATAAATACCCTATTACTATCTGCTTAAAATATGCAAACGATGCACCAGATCATAGATTTATTCATTCGGTAAAAGCATGGTATCGTTACGATAACATTAAGCAGAAAATTCCTTTGGTAGGAATCTGGGATGGAGATTTGACACTATACCAATTTGAAAACACTACGGCAAGAGATTCTATAGTCAATTTCATTCCAAAGGTTGAATCTAATTTTCGTTATTGGGAAATCTTGGACGAGTTGAAGTCTAAAACGAACTTAACGGAAAAGTTTGTGATCTTACGACGAGAAGGATTGGAAAACAACAATTGGATTAATGCTAAAACCGAGCTATCAGTGCAGCTAGATGAACAAGACTTGCAGATAAATCGGCATATAGAAACCTTAGAGATACAGTATGTTGATGTGGTCTATACATCTGATATTTCTCAGTTTACTCAGTACGACAGGAGTTTTGCTTTAGAAGAATTTAAGGTAGAAAATGAAGAAATACGTGCTTTGCTAAGTTTTGAGTACGGCTCCAGAGGGTACGTACAGACAATGTGTGGTGGAGATTCTGAGATGGGTTTTGTGCTACGTACCTATAATCGAGATATCGATTTACTATCAATCAAAAGAGCGTTGATAGAAAGCTGTAATTATGACATTTATGTAATAAAAGAAGAGACGGATGGAAGATTTGAAAATAAGTTTTACTATGTAATCGGAGAAGGTATTCCGGATCGGGTTATGGCCATAGATAGGTTGGAAGTAACGATGAGAATAGAATAATGGGTGCGGTAAAAAGCATTATCATAGTAGGTCCTGCTTATCCGCTGAGAGGCGGTCTGGCTACATATAATCAGCTGCTTGCTACCAAGCTTCAAGAGCAAGGACACACCGTGCGAATCGTCACCTTCAGTCTTCAATATCCTAATTTTCTATTTCCGGGTAAAACACAATATGCAACAGAACCTAGAGCCGAGCATCTAAACATAGAGGTTTCCCTAAACTCCATTAACCCATTCAGTTGGTTAAAAGTGGGTAGGAAGATAAAAAAAGAATCTCCAGATGTAGTAATTTTTAGATATTGGACGCCCTTTATTGCACCTTGTCTAGGTACGGTAGGTAGAATTATTAGAAAGAATAAAAAGACAAAAGTTGTGGCTATAGCAGACAACGTGATTCCACACGAAACCAGTTTTTACGATAAGCCCCTTACGCAGTATTTTGTAAACAGTTGTGATGGCTTTGTAACTATGAGCGAGGCAGTATTGCAAGACTTAAAGCAATTTGACACAAGTAAACCTATGTTGTATAATCCACATCCAATGTATGAAAACTATGGGCCAGCCTTGTCTAAAGCATCAGCAAAAGAGATACTGGAATTGGAGCCAGACGGTAAGTATTTACTCTTTTTTGGTTTCATCAGAAAATATAAAGGCTTAGATATATTGCTAAAAGCATTTGCAGATAAGCGAATACAAGAAGCGGGTATTAAGCTCATAATAGCGGGAGAGTATTATGATAAACCAGGGGAATACCAAAAGATAATAGCTGAACATAATTTGGGAGATGCCATAGTGCAGGTCAATGATTTCATCCCAGATAGCGAAGTAAGCACCTATTTTAGTGCGGCAGATATAGTAGTGCAAACCTATAAGACTGCTACCCAAAGTGGAGTGACACAAATAGCATACTATTACAATAAGCCTATGCTGGTGACTAATGTAGGTGGACTAGCAGAGCTAGTGCCTCATAATAAAGTGGGCTACGTGACCTCTACAGATACCCTAGAAATAGCAGATGCTATCTTAGATTTCTATGAGAATAAAAGAGAGCCTGAATTTGTAGAAAACATCAAAACAGAACGCGAACGTTTTACTTGGGATACTATGATACAGAAGCTACTAGAAGTTGCTCAATAGACTAAATATTAAAACTGACTCTCAAGTGCACCCGCATCAGGTTGCCCTGTTCTAGGTCTATTGTAGAAGTCGTCTGTGATTGCTGGCGTTAGTATTTCACCTATATTTTTAGCAGGGGAGAGTGTGTCTAGGTCCATGTCGTAGTTCCTAGTATCCAAGTATTTTATATCTGCGTTTATCACATTGTTAAAACCTGCGGTACTGTAAAAGGGGTCTGCAGTTTTCAGAGCATTACTTCTTATAGCCAAAGGTCCTGAGACTTTATTTAAGTCTACGTCTCCAAATATTTCAGAATCTACTATGCCATCAATTATATTATTGAGGAAAGTGAATTCTATGTCGTAGGTTTCTAAGATAATAGTAGGGTTTATTTGATCTCTAACTCTATTGCGATAGTAGAAGGTAGGGTCTTGCCTGCTAAAGTCTTTTCCCCCAGTGTGAAACGTAGAATTGCGGATATCGTACTTGCCTCCGTCACCAAAGAAAGTAAACCTACCACAGTTTAGGCTCAATGTATTCTCTATATCTATAGTGCTTCGTCGTCCACTGATTCCATCAAAAGACATATTGCGAATCATGGTCTTTTTAATGACAACGTTTTTTTCTCCTGCTAGTCCAGGTGTAGAGTCGCAGTATATTCCCACGGTGGCATTTTTTATAAGACTATGTTCTATTGAGTTTCCATAGCTAGGATAGCTTATCCATATGCCCCCCCATTGACCAGCGGTCTCTTCCCAGTCTGGCTGTAGTCTGTCTCCTTGCATTACTATTGGCTCCTCTTTGGTGCCCTTCATATCCAACTTCCCCTCTACAAATAGCCAACTTCTAGGTGCAAAATGTATTTTCATCCCTTTTTCTATAGTCAGTTTTGCATTAGGTTTCACATAGCAGTAGCCGTATACTACTATAGGTAGTTTGTCATTAGCCCATGTGGTATCTAGTTCTATACTATCTCTAAAGATGTAATGAGCGTCTTGCCCCCAGCCTATCAGCATCGTTTTACTTTCATTCCCATTGGTACTAAAAAGAATGGAGTCTTGTATAATCAGCGGATTAAATTCTGGGTTATTGTTATTGGGGCCTGGATGTACCTCCACGAAAATGAAGATGCTATCGTTAGGAAATATCTCGACATCTGTAAAGTTGTATCCGGGTTCTCCATCTACGTTTAGTCTAAAGTGAGAGTTGAGCCCGCCACCTAGTCTTATAGATGTACGTATACTCTCGTCATTCGGATTGTATAGTAATATTTGCTTGTTGACAGATAGAGGTAGTCGCGTAGTTACTTTGGTAAAAACCGTGTCAAACCAGAGAGTGTCTGTATTTACTTCTACTTGGCCAGAAGTAGTGAACGATTCTTTCTTGCAAGAGGAAGCTCCTAAATAAAGGAGGATAGACAAGAGTAAATATTTAGTTATGTGTTTCAATGTAGTTTGAACGTGTAAGCAAAGGAAATATTTTAATTTGAATCACGCCATTGCCTATGTGGTATTGTTTATCAGATTTTAGGCATAAAAAAACCTCCCGCATTTTGCGGGAGGTTTCAAATCTTAAAACGTAATGTTTAAATTACTTTAAAATAGTGTAAACAATCAGCGGTTAATCACTCCCGGTTGTCGATAAAGTATCGACGTTTGTTTTGCAGGTAATCAGCCTGCGGTGTCGGTCATCACTCCGAACTTAGTTAGTAGTTGTTGGTTAGTATTAAATCAACATTTTTATAGTTGTCCGCCTTGGCGGATCTCCCGAATGTCACTCCGAGGTTTTTGCAATTTCAAATTTTTAAGAGAACGTAATCTCCGTATGAAGTATACAATCTAGATGCCAGCTGTGCCAAGTTGCGATTATTTGGTTTCAAAATATTGATTACTAGCGTTTTACATTCATTTTTTAACAGCCGTCCAATTGTGCTAAATTACGAAATTTGATTCAAAATAAGAATACATTCTTGTTTTGAGAATATTCTTGTTTTAGAGAATGTATCGTGTGGAGGGAATATTTTACTTTTGGCGTATAAGAATTTTTATTTTGCCGAGTTTTCTATTTCTCTAGCGACGCTTCTATTCCCAACCTGTAGAGCCAAAAATAATATCCAAGGTATGCCGCTTTTGGTTGAGTTTGTATTGTCTTCTATACTGTTATGGAACGTCAGTCGTTGACCTGTTTCATATGTTTCTCCGATATAGTACTTGTCGAATTTTTCAGAATAGATGATATAAACAAAGTGCATGTGCAAATAGCAAGTAGGATTAAACAAAAATAGCTTGGCATTTATACCAAGCTATTCTTTATGCGCCCTCACCTGGACTCGAACCAGGGACCTATTGATTAACAGTCAACCGCTCTAACCAGCTGAGCTATGAAGGCGTCTTGTGCTCTCTTTCAAAAGCGAGTGCAAAAATAGATTTTTAGTTTAAACCAAAAATACTT
>JBDNFQ010000055.1:0-3130 GCA_041689715.1 Bacteroidia bacterium | reverse complement strand
ATTCTGTGTGTCTTAAATATTTTTTATCTGATTCTTTCATTGTACTAATTTAAAATAACTATACTTATAACATTGTATGATACAGAACACTACTCCTGCACACAACCCAACCCGATATAGTAATCTGCATATACTCACGTTGTGCACTATTAAAAAAATGACCGAACTAACAGAGGAAATATATTATACTGACCAAAATATTCTGAAAAGAATAGAATCGGAATTTGAATTAATTGAGCAAAAAGGTTGGTACAGATTATATCGGAATAAAACGAACAATTCCTTTTGGAGACTAGATGAATTGGACAAATATCAAGAACAGTTTTTTGTCAAACTTGAATCAACTGAAAAATGGTTTGAGTTTAATGATAAAACTTTACGAATTCAACTTTTAAAAAAGTCAAGAGGTTTATCAAAGGAAAAATGTATTTGGAAAGATTGCAAAAAAAACGCTTTGAGCAAGATTGTTTATTGTGAGAATCACGCTTATAACGAAATGGGAATAAGAAAATGAATTTTGAAGATTTAAGAAACCCATATAAAACAATAAAAAATGAACCGATTTCAATACAACTCAGTTTCAATTAGAATGATATCAGCAAACAGTTATGGTATCCTTTTAATTTTACTATTTCTAAATATCAATTTATTTGCTCAAGATATCTCACACTTTATTCCAGAACCCTTTCCCATTCCACTAGACTCTGTGGACCAATTATCTTATTTAATACCGTTAGTTAATGACAGCATCACATTAGACAGTCAGCTAATAATTATATACGGCTTTACAGGTTGCAAACCTTGTGAGGTACTTAAAAGAAGAGTACAGAAGAAGCTAGACGGAGGCGTAATAACATCCTCCTCGATCGTTTACGTGAATATCTTTGTTCTTGATACTCTTGCCTTTCGAAATAAACTTCTAAAAAGTTCAATTACATTTCCATATTACGCGACAGAATCACCATATACAAAGGAGGTTACAGGTGCCTTTCCTATGATTACAGCATATAACAATGGTCTTAAAAAATGGTCGCTATATGGATACAGTCCATTAAATAATAGGCAAATGCTTCAATACATAGAGAGATAGACAAACCGCTAACACATGTATATACGATAATGCCACTCCACGGCACAAGCCAACCCAATGTGTCACTCCGCATACACTCACGTTGTATTGCATTTGACACAACCTTTCGCAGAAAAATACATCTAACAGATAAAATATAGTATGAAACCAAGCATTTTAATTTTAATCGGAATTTTAATCACAACTTTAGCCTGTAATAATGATGATGATAATTCTCAACCGAATATTGACGGAGTATATCTCGGAACTTTTGAACGAAATGGTACTACTGCTAATGTCGATTTAACATTTACGAATGGTTCTTGGACTGGTGAAAGTGAAATTATTAAATTTCCAGCTTTATGTAATGGTACATATTCGATTTCGGGAAATTTAATCACTTTTGAAAATGCCTGTGTTTGGACTGCCGAATTCGATTGGACTCTGATTTTAGGTGATGAATGGAATTTTAGTTTAAATGGTAACACCGTGATTTTAACAAAAAATAACGGAGATAAATATATCTTGACGAAACAATAAAAACGTACTACAACAACTAAGGATTCCTCGGGTCTGAAAAACCAATCCGTCAGCTGAAGGAAAGCCAATTTTAAGACACCACCAGCTTTTCCATACACTCTTTCACCCACAAAGCACTTAGCTTCGGATTACGTTCCAGCGTATCAAAGTCTACATGAAACAAGCCAAAGGGAGCAGTATACCCTTCTGCCCATTCAAAATTATCTAGAAGACTCCAGTAAAATAGACCTCTAACATCTTTAGACCGGATCAGCGGCTCCAATGTTTTGATAGTCTCTTGGTAATACTTTATTCTGTAGCTATCATCCACTGGATGGGCAGCATCACTTTCTTCCGCACTAATACCACATTCTGTAATATAAATAGGGACTTTTTTAGCACCCATATGGGGGATTAGCCAGTCCAATATCTCCTTCAATGCCGGATAATAAATCTCTTGTCCCAGGTTGGTAATCGGCTTTTGACGCATTTCTGCACTTACTATTTTAGCTTGCACATACGGTATAAGGTAAGAGTGTTTCACCACCTCTCGTGTATACACTTGTACGCCTACAAAATCAGGCTTTGCCCTTATCCTAGAATCGTCACCAGACTTTGCATAGTTATCCATTTTACGTAAAAAAGGTACTTCTGTGGTGGGGTACCACTTACCAAGCATAGGATCTATGAACGTTTTATTAATAGCGGCGTGTACCCGGAGAGAAGCTGCTACATTCTGCTCTTTATCGTCGAATGGATGGATACTAGCAAACGACAATGAGGTGCCCACATTTTTGGCTCCTTTGTCTTGTAAAAAATTTATTCCTTCGGCATTGGCTAAATTAACGTGATGTGCTGCAGGCAGAAAATTCTTTAAACCTACCTTGCCTGGAGCGTGTATGCCCAAAAAATAACCTGCACCCGCAAAAACCAATGGTTCATTCATTACGATCCAATTATCTACCCGGTCTCCGAGTAACTCATAGCATACCTCTAAGTACTCTAAAAAATAGGAGACAATATCCCTATTTACCCATCCCCCTTTGTCCTGCAATGCTTGTGGAAGGTCCCAGTGGTAAATTACATACCACGGTGCTATGCCTTTCTCCAGCATTTCATCGGTCAACCTATCATAAAAATCTAGGCCTTTTTTATTCACGGTTCCGGTACCCTCAGGAAGTATCCTAGGCCAACTAATAGAGGTCTTAAATTGGTCTAAACCAAGCCAATTGAGCATACTCAAGTCACTGGGGTAACTTTCATAAAAATTACACGCTTGTGCTGCATTGGACCGGTCTTTTATTCTCCGTCCACTTTCAAAGTTTTCCCAAATCGACTTCCCTCTTCCATCTGTTCTCCGAGCTCCCTCTGTTTGATAGGCTGATATACCTGCACCCCATTTAAAATCTGGAGGGATGATATCGCCTAAGTATTCATCAAAATCTTTCAAACTTCATCTATAGGTTTAATAATTCCACTTGCCACGTAATCTTCTAATATGTCACGTACTAGCCTATTGTTCTCATCCTTCATTTCAATAGT
>JBDNFQ010000054.1:0-7244 GCA_041689715.1 Bacteroidia bacterium | reverse complement strand
CTACCGCTGCTTTTACTAGGAGTTGCAGAGCGAGATGGACTACTACTTCTACTTGGGCTAGCACTTCTAGCTGGCGAACTGCTTCTAGATGATGGGGTATAGCTTCTACTTGGTGTACTGTTTCTCTTTGGTGCAGTATATGTAGGTCTAGATGATCTACTCGGAGTCTTAGCTCTGCTGGGTGTAGAGCTTCTCGTAGCAGGTCTAGTACTTCTACTCGGCGTTGTCGCCCTTGGTGTCGTACTTTTACTCGGCGTTGTCGCCCTTGGAGTAGTGTTTCTCGTAGGTGTTGTGGTTTTATATCTGGTGGTGTTTGTACCACTTGAGCGTGTATTCACTGTATTGGTATTCCCTTTTACTGTACCACCAGAGTTACTACTTCTTACCGTTCCACTCGTACCACGAGCATTACCTACAGGCTTAGCATCTGTCACAGTAGACGGTCTACGTGATGGTGTAGCTGCTCTTGCATCTCCTACTCCACCAGTTTGTACTTCAGCTGTACCTCCGCTTCCAGTAATTACCTTTTTCTGACCTCCTGGTCTTCTTGTGTTAACAGTACCACTTTGTGGTGCAGAAGTATTCCCTCCTACTCGCTGTCTTGGGCTATTAGCTGCTTTATTATACCTATCTGATCTTTGGTAATCTACGCCTCCATTAGTATTGCTTCCACTATTATTGGCATTACGGAATCCTCCGTTTCTGCCCCAGCCATTATTGTATCCACTGTTATTAAATCCATTCCCCCATCGGTTTCCTCCATAGTATCCACCATTGTTCCAACCGTTATTAAAACCATTGCCATAATATGGGTTGCCACAAAACCCTCCTCCATAAAAGCCATTGTTCCAGCCATTATTAAAATTGCCTTGACCTCCCCATCCGCCATTCCAAGCATATGGATTGTTCCATCCATAATTACCCCATCCGTAACCAGCGTTCCACCCATTCCAGCTGTTATACCCTATACTCCATCCGCCTCTCTGTCTAGCCCAATAGTTATTGCCATTCCAAGGACTATATCCCAAATTATTAGCCCCATACCATCCGTTGTTCCATCCATTGTTTCGGTTATTACTCCATTGATTATCCTGATTTGCATCTTGGTATCCTTGCGCATATCCATTTTCATATGAGTACTCAAACTCTTCTCCTCTGAACCTACGAATTCTTTTTTCGTAATCCGTTTCATCTACATCGGCATAATCTTCAGTAGGTATAGCGTCCTGATCGTCTGATAATCGTGTAGGTTCCTGAGGTGTATATTTTTCAGGAGCGGGCTGTGGTGCTTTTCGTACAATAATGATGTCATCTTCTGGTGTGTAATATACATCATCAGTGGAGGTGGTAGTCATCCTAGAACTAGCGCAACTAGATAGGAAAAGGGTGGCGAGAGCGAGATACGTGTATAATTTCATGGTGCTAAAATTTTAATTCAAACTAACGGTTTAATTTTGCCGCCACAGTATAATATTCAAACAGCATACCAAAAATAACTCAAATGGCATTCGAAAAAGTAACGCGAGCTCAAGACTACTCTAAGTGGTACAATAATCTAGTAGAAGACGCAGGCCTAGCTCAGCATAGTAGTGTACGTGGCTGTATGGTGATAAAACCATATGGATACGCCATCTGGGAAAAAATGCAGGCTGAACTAGACAGAAGGTTTAAGGAGACTGGGCACGAAAATGCATACTTCCCGCTTTTCGTACCTAAGAGTCTTTTTGAAGCAGAAGAAAAAAATGCGGAGGGTTTTGCCAAAGAATGTGCCGTAGTAACGCACTACAGACTAGAAAGCGACCCAGATAAACCAGGCAAACTACGTGTAGACGCTAATGCTAAACTAGAAGAAGAGCTCATAGTAAGACCTACGAGTGAAGCTATCATCTGGAATACCTACAAAGGATGGATACAGAGCTACAGAGACTTACCTCTATTGATAAATCAATGGGCTAACGTAGTGCGTTGGGAAATGCGTACACGCTTATTCCTGAGAACTGCTGAGTTTTTGTGGCAAGAAGGGCACACTGCTCACGCTACAAAACAAGAAGCAATAGACGAGACAGACCAAATGGTTCGCGTGTACGAAGAATTTGCACGTAACATACTGGCCATCCCCACTATAATGGGACATAAAACGGAGAGTGAGCGATTTGCAGGAGCAGACGATACGCTCTGTATAGAAGGACTAATGCAAGATGGCAAAGCCCTACAAATGGGGACTTCACACTTCTTAGGTCAAAATTTTGCAAAAGCTTTTGATGTGAAATTTGCAACTAAAGAAGGAAAACTAGAACACGTATGGGCTACTAGCTGGGGCGTAAGTACGCGACTAATGGGAGCACTGGTAATGACACATTCTGACGATGAAGGACTAGTACTGCCTCCCAACCTAGCTCCTATTCAAGTAGTTATAATACCTATTTACAAAGGAATAGAACAGCTAGATGCCATAAGCGAACGAATAGACCCAATCATCAAAAACCTACGTGCAAAAGGCATAAGTGTAAAATTTGATACGAGAGATACGCACAAGCCTGGATTTAAATTTGCAGAGTGGGAGCTAAAAGGAGTTCCTGTGAGAATAGCGGTAGGCAACAGAGACCTAGAAGCAGGCACTGTAGAGGTAGCTCGTAGAGATACGAAAGAGAAAAAGTCATACAATCTTATAGACATAGAGAACAAGATAGAGAACTTGCTACAAGCTATGCAAGAGGAGATTTATCTCAAAGCTCTAAACCATAGAGATAACCATACGACACTGGTCAACACGTGGGAAGAGTTTCAAGATGTGCTGGAAAATAAAACAGGTTTTATAATGGCACACTGGGATGGTACTGCAGAGACCGAAGACAAAATACAACAAGCTACCAAAGCAACTATCCGTTGTATTCCTTTTGACAATCCACAAGAAGAAGGTGTATGTATCTTCTCTGGCAAGCCAAGTAAGGAAAGGGTGTTGTTTGCAAAGGCGTATTAGAATTAGACTCTAGATGTGAGTATTGAGATGTGAGATTTTTGTGTCTTCTTAATTTAGATTTCACGACCGACAACGAATTGACTAGTTGAATGATTGAAAAATAAAATGGACCAACCAAAAAAAAATTACACTTCAAAATTGGGAAAAGCATTCTCACTATATAGTGTTGTAATTCTTATCGGATTTCTTGTTGTGTTTTCTTTTCCTGACTTTATTAGCGAAGATGAACGGACACTTACAGAATGTCTACCTTGGAAATTGATTTTTATTCTTTGGGGAATATTTGCTGTTCTTATTGGAATTGGTCAAACAAGAAAATCCCCGCTTTTTGAACCAAAATGGTTCAGAGACTCTATCCTAACGAAAATTTTTACCTTTTTTCTCGTCGTTCCTTCCTTTTCATTCCTACCTGTATTCATGTCGGGTTTTGCGATTTATGGCTTGATAAACTACTCATTCGTTAATGAGGCAGTAGTGTTGGAGGGCAAACTATACAAAAAAGAGATTAGTGAATCTACTGGGCGTCGAAGCCGAAGAATACACAAAGACCACTATATCTTATCTATTCAATGAAGATAAAAAGTATTGCCTAGAAGTTTCTGAATCCACATTTAAAGACCTCTGAAACGGAGATAGTATAAAACTCGATGCTTGGGAAGGCAGACTAGAGGGATACTATTTTAAGGATGGCATTAATTACACACGACGTATCAAACGACCAACTTCAACTTAGGCTACACAATAATTCTTTCGCTATATATCTCTTCTTATTCTTACTGATTTCCTCGTTTCACCGTCATACACCTCCTAGTTAATTCTCTACTCCTTTATAGCCAAGAACCCACTAACCAAAAACAAGCTTCATTAACAACTAACCATTAATAATTAAAAAACTACTCCTCCCACACATACTTAAACAGCACTACAGAAAGTACGAGCTGCATCATGAGTAAGAGTAAAATCACTCCCCAGTCTTGGATATAATTAAGATTATCCAAAGGAGAGATAGCTTTGCTAGCCGACTTTAGACTAACCAATAGACTTGGAATAAGTAATGGGAGACTTAGAATCATAGCTACTAAGCTACTGTTCTTTGCTCCGAGAGCTAAGGCAGAATTAAACGTAAATACAGCAGAATTGCACAAGGTAAAGAGTAAAGCTGTGACTATATATTCCCATAAGTGCGGGATGCTTTGCGGTAGCCAAAAAGACATAAGAGCTGTGAGTACTACCAAGAAAAAAGCATTAATCAAAAACTGATAGAGTATCTTAGATATGATGATGGCTCGACTATCTACTAGGAACTTATAATACAGCAGGCTGCCTTTATTTTCCATCAAGAAACTACGGCCAATATTCTGCACCACACCAAAAATAAGGACCACATAGAAAAGGCTGTGCCAGACCTGATTGCTCGCTTCTTTTTGGATAGTATAAATAATAAAGACCGACACTACAAGCAATAATATCAAAGACCAAAGAGCATACTTATTCTTCAGCTCCATTTTGAGCTCTTTTAGAAAAAGTTGTTTTATCTGCTTAATAAGTACAGTTTGCATAAATTTGCCATCGCAAAAATACATTTAATGTTATACCAATTACAGAACTTATCAGCAGAAGAGCAGACACTCGTACAGAGATCTCCAATCTGGGTAACGCTACTCATAGCATGTGTGGACCACGACATCGACGAGAAGGAAATAGATAGAGCTAAGGAAATAATACACATCAAATCATTCACCTTACAAAACGACGTAAAAAATCTTTATAAGAATTTAGACAGCCACGTAGACGAAGAGATAGATTTCGCACTCAAATTACTATCTCCAGATGGCAAAGAGAGATTAGCATTCCTGGAGCAGCATATTGCTAAGCTAAATAACATCTTCCCCAAGTTAGACCGCACATATGCAAAACAGCTATACAATAGTCTAGTAAGCTTAGCTACTTCGGTAGCTCGTGCAGACGGAGGCCTATTTGGCATCAATAGAATAGGAAAAGACGAGGCTAAGTACATTCACTTACCTATGCTCAATAAGCCTTGAAAAAAATCTTAATAGCAAACCGTGGCGAAATCGCCGTAAGAGTGATAAAAACCTGTCGTAAGATGGGTATCTCCACAGTGGCTATTTACTCGGAAGCAGACCGAGACTCAAAGCACGTACAGCTAGCCGACGAGGCTTTTTGTGTAGGGCCAGCGGCCAGTGCGGAGAGTTATCTGCAAGCCGATAAAATCATACAAATATGTAAAGACAATGCCGTGGATGGGGTTCATCCAGGTTACGGTTTCTTGTCTGAAAATGCAAATTTTGTAAAAAAAGTAACCAACGCAGGCATCACATTCATAGGTCCTAGCCCAGAAGCTATAGACCTCATGGGGAGCAAAATAGCCAGTAAGCAAGCCGTAGAAAAATACGGCGTTCCCTTGGTTCCAGGTATTAATCACGCAGTAGAAGATATAACGGAAGCTGCAGATGTAGCCAATCAAATAGGCTATCCTGTACTTGTGAAAGCAAGTGCCGGTGGTGGTGGCAAAGGGATGCGTATAGTACACGACCCTAAAGACCTAGAAAGCCAAATGAGAACTGCACAGAGCGAAGCTCAAAGTGCCTTTGGTGACCGTTCGGTATTCATAGAAAAATTCGTAACAAAACCTCGTCATATTGAGATACAGCTGATTGCAGATAACCATGGCAACGTGGTTTATCTACTGGAGCGTGAATGCTCTATACAGCGAAGACATCAGAAACTAGTGGAGGAAGCACCAAGTGCTGTACTTACAGTTGCTCTCAGAAAAGAAATGGGAGAAGCTGCCGTAAACGTAGCTAAAGCGTGTAACTACTCTGGAGCAGGAACGGTAGAGTTTTTGTTAGATGAAGACCACAAATTTTATTTCCTAGAAATGAATACGCGTCTACAAGTAGAACATCCAGTAACTGAACTTATCACTGGACTAGACTTAGTAGAAGAACAAATAAAAGTAGCTAGAGGCGAGAAACTAGACTACGTACAAGACGATATAAAAGCACACGGACACGCTATAGAGCTTCGTCTTACTGCCGAGGAGCCAGAGAATGATTTCTTACCTGCCATAGGTACAATAGAGAAATATGAGCCCCCAAAAGAGGATTGGGTTCGATTAGATGATTTCGTATACGAAGGATATGAGATTCCTATCTACTATGATAATATGTTTGCTAAGCTGATCGTGTGGGGCGAAGACCGCACACAAGCTATACAGAGAATGATCATTGCGTGTAACCAGTTTAAGATAGAGGGTGTGCCAACTACACTTGACTTTGGAAGATTTGTAATGCAGCATCCTAAGTTTGTAGAAGGAGATTTCGATACCAATTTCATCGCTCAGTACTATACGCCTGAAGGTCGTGCAGAGCAAGATGCTACCATCAATAAAGCAGCAGCACTATTCACTTACTTAGAGTTCAATGAACACAAAGAAGTGAAGGTGGCGGAGCATAAGAGTGATGCTTGGAGTAAACGATAGTTTCGCTTAGGCGAACAAACTCAAATACAAGTGTAAAATACATACTCAAAGGTTTTTTAAATTTTACCACCTTGACCGCAGATTGATTCTAGTCATTCTATATTCGCTCCTACCTTGAATAAACGAATAGCACAAACCACCAATATCTCTGAAAATCAAGTAACTGCGGTTCTTAATCTGCTCAATGCCAGACCACGAAAAAATTTGAACTTTAACACTCCAAATGAATTATTTTTGAACTACGGTGTCGCACTTGTTGCTTGAAACTACCTTTTTTAGATAAAAACGTAGGAATAACTTTTTCTGATCAAAAGCAGTATTATCGCTTTAAACAAATTGATTTTGACGGGGTATATACTTTTTCCCCGATACGACGTATACAGTTCACACAAAATCTTATGGGCATTTCGGTGTATCCAAACCCTACAAATAACACAATTACTATTCAGGCAAGTACGTACCAGGAAGGTTCCCCTTACAGTATAACAGACCATGCAGGTAGACAGGTTTTAAGTGGTATAATAAAGAACAACAAGACAGCGGTTGACATCAGACACTTGGCGGAAGGCATTTATTTTGTGCAGGTGGGAGAGTTGAGTAATGAGATAGTGAAGATAGTGAAGTACTAAACCAGCCCACTTTGTGGCAAGGCAAGTTTATCTGTCAAAAAAAACACCTAATTCCTCTTTTTAAGAGGGAATTAGGTGTTTTTTTTGAGTCCGTGATTAGAGAAAATGTGTCTGTGCGAAAAAGGGGTAT
>JBDNFQ010000053.1:0-8316 GCA_041689715.1 Bacteroidia bacterium | reverse complement strand
CTTCCATTTGCAAATAGAAAAAACCTCTATCGAAGAAGTAAGTCGGGTTATCACTTTCTAGAGCTATAGCAGAAGAATAATCATTAATACCTAGACTATACTCCCCTTGACGTGCGTAGCATTCGCCACGTATCACAAATGCTTCTACATCATTATCCTTGGACAAAAGATAAATATTCAAATCTTGAATAGCTTTATTATACTGTCCATACTCGTAATAGTACTTTCCTCTAAGGTAGTAAGCATCCATAAAAGTAGGGTGCATAGCTATACCTGCATCCAAATCAGTAATGCTTCCCACTGTATCTTTCATCAAGTATTTTATACGAGCACGCTGTACCAGCTGGCCAGGGTTTATAGCTTCTAGAGTAGCTATCTTCTCCATATCTGCATAGGCCTTTTCTTGATCAGAATATTTCACAAGGATGTCTAGTCTAGACAGATATCCATTGATATCTTTAGGATTTAGCAGAATATACATGTTGAGGTCGTTCAACGCTTTTTGAGGCTCGCCCATGGCTATCCAAACGTACGCTCTATTATAAAATGCGTCTCCTATTCCTGGATCTAATTTAATACACGTATTCAAATCTTTGAGAGCACGCGAAAACTGCTCTAGCTCAGCAAATACACTACCTCTGCCCCAGTATGCTTCTGCCAATTCTGAATTATGGACTATGGCAGAATCAAAATCTTTGATTGCACCTAGAGAATTACCCTCTTCAAATTTATCTATGCCTGAATTATAGTAACTCAAAGCGTCTTGTGCCATAGCCGTAACAGAACCAATGACAAATAATATGCTAAAAACGAACTTCATTATATATTCTTGCAATGTTATAGTTACTATACGCAAGTTTGGTGCCTTTGTTTCCACAGCTCAGTCAAAATAGATACATAAATGAACATCTTAGCTAAAAAAGAAAACAAACTCTTCTTAATACTAGGAGGGTTTTTCATAGCCAATGCACTCATAGCAGAGTTCATTGGCGTTAAAATATTCTCTTTAGAAGGTACTTTAGGCATAGAGCCACTGAAGTACGTGCTCTTTGGCGAAGAGATGAGTTTTAATCTCACTGCTGGTGTGGTGCTCTGGCCTGTCGTATTTATTATGACAGATATTATCAATGAATACTATGGCACACGTGGCGTGAAGTTCCTCTCCTATCTTACTGTAGGTCTTATCATTTTTGCTTTCGCTATGGTATATGCAGCTATACATCTCACCCCAGCAGCTTGGTGGGTGAGCAGTGCCGCAGATGCAGGTGTCCCTAATTTACAATTGGCATTTGCTCAAATTTTCGGACAAGGACTATGGATAATACTTGGCTCATTAGTTGCATTTTTAATTGGTCAAATACTGGATGTTGCTGTATTTCATAAACTAAAAAGCATCACTGGAGAAAGTAAAATCTGGCTAAGAGCTACAGGCAGCACACTTGTAAGTCAGTTCGTAGATAGCTTTGTAGTTCTCATCATCGCATTTAAGCTAGGTGCAGACTGGAGCTGGGCATTAGTGCTTGCCGTAGGATTCAATAATTATTTTTATAAATTTTTTGTAGCCGTGGTGCTCACCCCTGTAATATATCTCGCTCATAGTCTCATAGACCGGTATCTTGGAAAAGACTTAGCTGATAAGATGAAGAACGAGGCTAGCAAGTCCCGCTAATTTTAAGTCTAAGTTTAAGGCTAAAGAAAACAACCGACTAAAGTCAAGTTTGAAATTAAACTTCTTTAGTTGCTAAAGCAATACTGCAAAATATTGGCTCCCATCTGAAGAGCTTGGGTACGTTTTTCTTGGCTGTCGTCATATATTCCAGCATCTTCCCAGCCATTTCCTAAGTCACATTCATAGTCATAGAAACATACGAGTCTACCTTTATATATTAAACCAAAACCTTGTGCAGGTTTTCCATCATGCTCGTGAATTTTTGGCAATCCTTTTGGGAAAGTATATCTCTGATTATAGATAGGGTGATTGAATGGCAACTCCACAAAATCAAGTTCCGGGAAAATTTTCTTCATCTCTGGACGGATGTATTTATCTAGTCCATAATTATCATCTATATGCAAAAACCCACCCGCCAATAGATACTTTCTCAAGTTAGCAGCATCTTTAGCGTTGAACAATACATTACCATGCCCAGTCATATACACGTAGGGGTAGTTAAAGATCTCAGCACTCCCAGCCTCCACTACTTCATCTTGAGGATTTATACTTGTCTTCAGGTTTTCATTGCAGTACTTAGCTAGATTAGGCAATGCCGTTCTGTTACCATACCAATCACCACCACCATCGTATTTTAGCTTGGCTATGCGAAGTGAGTAGTCTGAGCTAAAACTGCTTAAAAATCCTAAAAAAATAAGGAGAATAATATTCTTCATAATGTTGAGCAAAATTAACCCAATTCTATTGAGTTATTACTTGAGTATCTACACTAACGAATGACGTGAATAACCGTATTGTCAAAAACCCTTTTATTATCAGATTGACGCATAGCTATAGAGACCAAATAAGTTCCATTGGGTACAGCAGATCCTTGGTAGGTTCCATCCCAAGGCTTTGAAAGCAAATCTCCTTCATATATCTTTTCTCCCCACCTATTGTAGATGGTATAGTCTAATTCTTTTACCCCTTTTGTATATGGTTTGTACGTATCATTGAGCCCATCTCCATTTGGGCTAAATGCACTAACGTCAAAATATCTAAAAGCATCTTTGAAGGTAAGTATCTGAGTAAGGCTATCTATACATCCGTCTCGATCTATCCTAAGTGTAATGGGATATTCACCTACGGCATCATACTCATAGGTAAACACACTATTGGTTCCAAAAAAAGGTGTCATAGATGAACTCCATCTATAAACGTCCGCTTGCTCATTATCTGCAGTAAAAGTAACTATCTGGTTATCAAAATCCGCTTCACCTGGTGTCCATGAGAACCCTGCGAGTGGTCTCTCTTTCACTACTAGATCTGCTGTTATAGAGTCTTCACAGCCTAGTTCATTGGTTGCTTTTATGTAGTATTGGTAGACTCCTTGCGGTAGCAACTGAGTAGATGCTAGTGGACTATATGCTGTTTGGCTCTGCTCTCTCCACTGGTATTCGTAATCTAGATTCTGAGAACTTTCAACCTGCCAGCGGGTCTCGAACTCTTCGCATACCGAGTCTTGATGATCTACTAGACCAAACTGTAAGTCTGGTAATATCTGAATACTATCAGCATCTGCAGGCGATGAGCAACCATCTGTCAGCGTTACTATGAGGTAACTAAGTGTGGTAGGATTCACTTGTATGGAATTATCTGCATTGCCAAAAATAAGTACACCATCTAGCTTCCAACTAAGCGAGTAATCTGATGCAATACCACCTTCAGGTCTCGCTACAGCAGTTATTTCTGCTGCACAAAGCTCATCCGACTCTAAGCTAATACTCAATGGCTCAAGGACCGCTATTTCTATTCGTTGACTATCTGCTGGTGTGGTACAGCCATCTGTTACTTTTACGGAGATAGATAGTGTGGTGTTTACTTCTGGCAAATTGAGCTCAGCAGAATTACTGAGTGTGCTTCCATCTGTAGTGTTAGTCCATGTATATTTGTAATCAATGCTCTTTCCTCCACGAGCTATTGCCGTGAAATTAAGACTTTCATTCATACATAAAGTCGCATCTGCCATAGGTTCTAAAACCAGCGAATCTCTAAATCTGATAGTGAAAGTCGCTGAATCCATTGATGTACCACAACCGTCTGGACTTATGAGAAGCAGCTCAGTATCTTGATTTCCTATGAACGTATACGGCGAAACAGAACTAAGTAAGGTCGTACCCTCATAGAGTCTAGGAGAAAATCCTAATGCATAAAATGAAGTAAAGTCTATCTTTAAATTTTCGCCTCGACAGAGTAGAGTATCTCCTCTCTGCTGAGTAGTCGTACTATCCAGCGTAAAACTCACAGTAGGGTTAGGTCTCACAGTAATAACTACCGAATCTGCAGCAAAAGGGCTATTACATCCATCTGATAGTGAACGAATTACTAAATAAGTAGAATCACGAGTAGCTGAGCTATTGGTAAATGTATAGGAGAACGAATCACTCGCAGATGACTCCACATCGTCTATACTCCATATATGTATATAATCGTCGGAGTACCCTCCGCTACTTATAGAAGTGAAGAGTAACGAACTGCCTTGACAGACTATAGTGTCCGACATAGAGATAATAGTATTCAAAACCTCTGGCAATACAATCTCAGCTTCTAGTGTATCCGAT
Organism: Bacteroidia bacterium; assembly: GCA_041689715.1. GTDB lineage: Bacteria > Bacteroidota > Bacteroidia > NS11-12g > UBA9320 > UBA9320. The sequence continues at coordinate 4,047 of JBDNFQ010000053.1, read as the reverse complement.
ACGCTGCACCCATCTGATACTATGACCAAAAGTGATACTGACGAGCCAGACATATAATCAGCAGCATCAAAAGTATAGGCTCTATTAGTACCTACTTCTGACCCATTCACACGCCACGAGTAAGAATACTCATTTGTATCACCACCTTGAGCATGTACGCGAAGTATCTTGGAAGCTCCCAAGCACACCGTGCTCTCAAGATTACTTATAGAATCTATCTGAATAGGCTTCAAAACCCTGAAACCAAAAATCGCAGTATCTCCTAAAGAAGTACATCCGTCTGCCAAAAATGCTCTGAGGGTGAAACTATCTTGGGATGGAAATCTTAAATATAAGGAGTCTATTCTGATACTAAATGCAGAACCGCTATCTCGCATATCATTTATTTGCCACGTAAAAATATAGCTTGTATCCACACCTCCTTGACCTACAGCTCTTGCTTCTAGTATTTCACCTTGACACCAAACATTTTTAGCATTCAGAATAGTTATCTCATTCACTAATTCAGTTCTAGTGGTCAAACGGTAAGAGAATGTTCGGTTTTCATCGTTACAAGTATTGTTCACGGTCACACGTACCGTCTCGCTCTGACTAGATCTATATTCGAACGTACTGTCTCTACTAATGGTATCTGGTGAAGAACTAGTCTTCCAAACAAAAAATATGCTGTCCATAAGTGGGTGCATTACACTGACACCTAAGTCTATAGAAGCCCCGATACATAGTAGTGAGTCAGAGGATTTTTCTACAATTTTCATTCGCTCGTACACCTCTACTCTATAAAAAACTGTATCTAAAAGTATGGAGCAACTATCCGTAAGTATGGCCATATAATTTGTGCTTACTCTAGGGGCCACAAGTAGGCTATCTGCTGTTTCTGTTGTTAGTATTGTTAAAAGTTTAGCCTGATTTTGGTTCCAAATTTGGTACCAAGTTACGTAATATGTACCCGTACCACCTTCAAAACTATTCCTAAGCGTTACATCATTTTTTCTACAGACCAAAGTGTCTGACTGTGAAGAAGATACGAAAGTAGGTGAAGGCCTTATTTTTACACTTACTACTGCTGTATCTGGAGCACCGCAGCCACTACTATCACTTATTATAATCTGATAAATGGTATCTATGGTAGGAGCAATAAGCGGATTTCTAAGTGTACTATCGTTCATGGCATACGCCGGAGACCAAGACCATGCTGTACCACCAAAGGTATTGAGTTGTAGGGTATCTCCAAAGCATACGGAGGTATCTGGACCCGGATCTGCTTTGTCTCGGCTATAGATGAGTAAATTGAGCGTATCTAGCTGGTAGTAACTTTGAACCGTGGGCGAGGTAGATCGAATACGAATTCTATACTTGTTGGAAGAGGCTACTTGAAATAAGGGCAAGATACCAGCTACCGTAGAATCTCTGATAGTTTTTATACGACCCAACTCCCGTTGACCGCCAAAAAAAACACCATTATCATCACTTATTTCTGCTATAAAAAAATTGGAAGTATCGAATTCTCCACTTTTGGTATAGGGAATTAAGAAAGTATCTCCTGCACAATAGGGCCCTTCTGATACCTTGCCTCTGGTGATGCTTAAATCAAATGTTTTGGCTAAAAAAGGCTTAGGTGGTGTATTTCTATTAGACAATGAAAATGGCGAAAGCGTTAATGTACTCGTAAAACCGCCACTATAGACCATATCTTGACTTCCAATTCCAGAAACTATGGGAGGAACACTGCTTCTAATAGGAATGTACCAAAGAACATTGCCCAATCTATCCAATTTACTGACAACAGAACCCACATTCGAAGTGGTAGTAAATCCTCCAAAAGAAAACCCCGAAAAATTCTGCAAAATAGAAAAATACAAAAAGTCCCCTCGAATTGTCAGATTCCCTGGAATGTTACTAGTTGCATCTGAGGTAGCTCTGTACCAAGATAAAGTATCAAAATTGGACAACTCCGCTATCCATTTAAAGAATCTATTATTCCCTAACATTACCGGACGGTATATTTTAGAATTATTGATTGCCAATGAATCATAATAGGAATTGCCAGAGATATAAATTTTAGTGCTATCTATTGCCTTAATTTGATTTATATTTATTTCATTACCCAATCTCGCTCCGGTTGCAGAAATGGCAGAAATGGAAACAACCTTCTCTTTAAAATCTCCATTTGGTCTTAACCAAATGATGAAATTAGTGGTATTTATGGCAGGAGTACTATAGCCAAAAACAGTTCTATTCTTGCCTGCGAGGCACGTAAAATACACTTGATTATGCCTATCTACGTCAATGTCGTAAATATTATTAATACCACTACTGGAATAAACCCTGCTCCAGCTTAGGCTGGTAGCGTCTGCATTAAACTTGGCCACCGCCTGCACAGATCCGGTACCGCTGGTAGTGCTGGAGCCATTTACAATATACCAACTACCGCTAAAACCGCGGAGGTTCATCGCTACGTGTATTTCGTCGTTTGTACCTAGTGAGATGGCAAGTGCAGTTGTAAAAATGGTATAACCCAAATCTAAAGCATTTGTAAAAGTACCTGATGTATTCATAAAAGCGAGAAAAACTGCATCACTTCTACTCAGTGAAATACTGTCGAAGCTCACGGATCCCGAGCCAATAATTCTGTACTTTCCAAAAAGAAGTATTTGGTTTTTAGAATTTATAACCATGTCTGCTACGCTAGCACTTTGAGCAGAAGTCACGGCTTTGCCCCATATATAATTGCCGTCCTTATCGTATTTAGCTATAAAAATAGCATCGTTTGTAGTGCCGGTAGCAAAAGAAAATGTATCTGAACCTAAATACATTATCCCTCGAAAAACGCCAGCTATGTAAACGTTTGAGCTATCGTCTACGGCTTGGGCATTTATTGTGGAGTAGCCACTTGCATTTTTTATGTCAAATGCCCATTCGTGCGATTGACCTAAAGCCAAGGTACATTGTAGGACTAATAAGATGCCAAGTAGATTTTTTAACACTGCTAACGCAATAATAATAATTTAACACGGACCAGTTGCGAAACAAGTTAGTTTTGAATAAAAAGTGACACTAATCTACTGAAACCAGGCCAAAGCTACTATAGCTGCCGTCTCGGTCCAAAGTCTCCTACACCAGCATACTTAAGCTTGGCTATTTTGCTGGAATAATTAGCCTTGAAGGCAGCTATAATAAGAAAAAACGGGTCTTCATTCCATATAACACATCAAGGTACTAGAATAAATACAATATCTTAGGAGAATGAAAATTTATTCAATTCTTATTTTTGCAACACTTTTGGTTATTGCTTGCGATGACGCCACAACAACTTCTCCGGTATACGATGGCCCATCCTATGAGGTAACCGATAGCAGCGGCAGGACAGGCAGAAACTTATTGTACATCCCAGATGGAGATACTATCTACATTGACAAGTCGAGCACCTATCCACCTTTTGACATGAAAATCACTATCTTAGGTGAACAAAAAGAAACTAAAATCATAATGGAAGGCACCGTAGGTCGTAATGTAGGGATGGCTGTTTATTCCATGACTGTCCCACCGTTTTATATGACTAATGATAATAACGGAACTAACCAGAGTAATACTTTTACTACAAATGTGATAGGTACGCATAATATTGATTGTAAAATCTATGATGATTTTATGAGTAATAAAACTTTTAATCTAAAACTGACTATTAGCACTGAAGGTACAGAAGAGTATACTCAAGAAAGAAACCTTGTGTTTATCATACAATAATGAATTATTGAAACCTAGTCACCGCCACTATAGCCGCTGTTTCTGTACGCAGTCTAAACTCGCCAAGATCTAAGCCTTGAAAACCTGCATCAAAAGCCTGTTGTACTTCACTCGTAGTAAAATCACCTTCTGGGCCTATGAGGATAAGTTGCTTGGTTTGACTGTAAGATTGAGAGGAGTCAGATTGAGCGGAGTCGAAGTCAGATTGAGCGAAGCCGGAGTCAGATTGAGCGGAGCCCGAGTCAGATTGAGCGGAGTCAAAGTCAGATTGAGCGGAGTCGAAATCTAGACGATCTCGCT
>JBDNFQ010000052.1:0-4175 GCA_041689715.1 Bacteroidia bacterium | reverse complement strand
TGATAAACGTTCTTTAATGAACTCTTCGTCAAATAATCCTTTGTTTCCTCGTGATTTGTACATCTCTTGTAGTAATTGTTTTATGGTATAAATATAAGCCTAATCAACTGATTAACAATAATTTAATTTTTAGAAGCCCCCATAAATATATGTCAACACCTAATTTATTCAACAGAAGAAAAGCTGCAAAACAGCTTAGAGATGATCAGGCACAATATGCATTTGATCGTCCGCACCCAGACCATTTGAGCAATGGCGATGAATCACGAATAACCAACGCTGCTGGTGATCTTTCCTACTTAGGAAATTACACCAAAGGATTTGCACATGATACTTCGGTTCCGAGTGTGGGGGAATTAACGGATGCCGGGATTACCAGCTACAACGAAATGCTGACCGCACTAAATAGCGGAAATCCAGCGGATTTTGAAGCTATTACACTAGTTACTCCCATTCAAAGAAAACTCGTAAACCCACAGGCTGGATTGGCTTTTGACCTTGAAGGTCCAGACCCACTGGCAGTAACCGTCCCACCGGCACCATCTATTGAATCTGCCCAATACTCGGGAGAAATGGCCGAGTTGTATTGGATGATGATCTGTAGAGATGTTTCATTTGGTCAATTCGTAGTCAGCCCTGAAATAATGGAGGCTACGGACCCTCTGATTGACGGCTCTCTTAACTGGAATGATTTTACGGATTTGAGGCAACATTTACCAACAGACGCAGGTATAGTAACAGCCCAGACCATTTTCAGAGGCACAGCTCCAGGTTGTACGGTAGGACCATACGTAAGCCAGTTTTTATTGATTGGAAATGAGTATCCTGACACAACTCAGTATTCGGGCGGACCACCTACGAAAAACCCTGACGACGGATATATACGTTACGGCACACAGGTAATAGATCAGCGTTCCTTATTTCTTGCCCCAATGGTCAATTATATAGGTGAATGGGATGAATATATAGAAATCCAGAATGGGAAAGATCCATATACTACAGCAGGAACCCGGCAACCTCTTGGAGGAGCTCCGAGATTCATTACAACTCCACGTGATTTGGCCAATTATGTTCATTATGACGCACTTTACCAGTCGTACTTGAACGCGTGTATCATTCTTTTGGGTATGTCCGCTAAGCTTGATCGCGGGAATCCATATCTGTACTCCGATAATCAAGAAGGGTTTGGAACATTTGGAGGACCACAAATCCTAAGTTTAGTCACTGAAGTGGCGACCAGAGCACTCAAAGTAGTATGGCAACAAAAGTGGTTTGTTCACAGAAGGCTTCGTCCTGAAGCAGGAGGTGGAATTATTGAAGCAAAAGGTCATAGAGGTGCTTCCCATTTTCCTATTAATGATCAGATCATGGCAGCGTTTGCGGCGGCGGGGCCCTTTGAGGGTCGTGTAACCAACTCTAACAATGCAATAATGCCGGGAGGTCTTACATATTTATTGAACCAGGTATTTCCAGAAGGTTCCCCGATGCACCCATCCTATGGAGCAGGGCATGCTACAGTTGCCGGTGCGTGTGTAACTATATTGAAAGCCTTCTTTGATGAATCGATGCCATTTAGCACCGCTTATCAGGCCGAACCTTTAGTAGGAGCAACTTTGATAACTGCACCCTTGCCAATAGGAGTTACTTTAAATGTTGGTGGTGAATTGAATAAATTGGCCAACAACATTGCCCTAGGCAGAAACATGGCAGGCGTACACTACCGGTCTGACGACCAAGTATCACTGGAGTTGGGCGAAGCTCTGGCTATTCAGATTTTACAAGAAATGAAACCGACTTACAACGAAAACGGTTTCTACACCCTCACGAAGTTTGATGGAACTACGATTAAAATCTAGGCAACCATTTAACTAAGTAAATGTAATAATCATGTAAACAGTGACCGCATAAACTGTGGTTGCTGTTTTTTTTATACCTTGCACATTATAGAATTCAAATTTTTACTAAAATATTTAAACTTGACCCTTTTTAAAAGGCATATCATTCTTTTCTTGTTGTTGATGATCAACATGGTGACTTACGCCCAAGATTATGACTGGGTGAAATTTTATCAGGGCGAAGGATCTCAAGCACCGATAACTATGCAAGTTGATAAAGCAGGAAATCAATATGCGGCCTTCGGCACTTCAAATAACCAGTTTATTTTAGATAGCCAGCAATTGAATATTCAGAATATGCTCTTAAAGCAAGATTCTTCAGGTGCTGTTAAATGGTATCGGACAATCACCACAATAGACACCAACAAATTGAGCTACATTCATGGGACATCTTTTACCAGCACTGGAAACTTGCTGTGTATTGTGGCAAGTAACGACAATAATATTCTTATTGGAAAGGACACCATAAACGGACGCCAAATAACAGGGTCAAACAGAAACATCTATGTGTTAGAACTAGACACTTCCGGTAATTTATTGTATGGGGCACTGCTGTTATATGGCAGGCTTATCGATTTCACAGGTAATTATACGGCAAATAAACTTGCAGTCGACGAGTACAACAATCTGTTCCTCTCCTTGCATTTTTATGATTCACTGAGCATTTATGATACAAGTGGACAGTATCTGTACGTTAATTCTATTTCATCGCTGAACCATCTGATGAAATTCTCATCCGCAGGTAAAAAACTACAGTGGGTTAATTCTTTGCCAGCTCGAACAACTTTTAAAATAACAGACTTGGATGTAGACATTCGAGGAAATACATACTTATCCGTTTATTATTCATCCAACCAAAATGATACAGCTATTTTTCGTGCGGCAGGATTTACTCCTCCAAACACAAGTATAGCAGGGGTTGGGGCTGTTTTTGTAGTTGGTCCTTCAGGTCAGGGTAAAAACTGGTACTATTTGCGTTCGACAGTTACTTTAAGTATTTCTAACATCACTGTGCACGATACAAATAGTGTATTTATATACGGAACCATCTATGGTGACTCAATCGTATCTGGTTCGTACAAACTTAAAATGCCGAACAGAGGGTTTTACCACTTTTATGCTCGACTGGACATTAATGGAAATGTGGATTGGCTCAGACATGAAGATACAAGTTACTCATATAGTTCTTCACAATACATCAGCAATGGAACAATGACAAATTATGCAGATGAATTCGTTTATCTATCATATAGAGGTTCCTATATTTCAGGACGAGACCCTATTTATGGTGGTCAGATATATTTGGCTCCGGCTGGTATGAGCAGAGCATACGGAATGAACATGAAGATCGATCATCAGGGGAATATTCTTTGGGGCATCCGAACCGAATTCCCGTTCAAAGCAATAGGAACCGATGCTTTGTCAAATTTCTATTTTCAAGGAACTTGGTATGATTGGCCTATACCTAGTTCTGGTGATACGATTGTTTTTGGGAATTATCAGGCAATAAACAATACAAAGTGGGATGCCTATATTGGTAAAACCGCTGACTATTCCATTTTTCGTGGGGATGTCAGTTCAGGGCCTTACTGTGCTGGGGATACATTCTATATTCCCTATACAAAACACGGAACCTATTCGGATAGCAATCAGTTTATTGCTGAGCTTAGTGATGAATACGGGAACTTTACCGGTTCGGAACGTGAACTGGGTCGGATCAAATCAGCCAAAAATGATACCATAACGGGATTTCTTCCTCTTTTTCAGGTCGTTAGCAGTGCACAATACCGGATTAGGATTGTTTCCACGCATCCTCAAGTGCAGAGTTTTTATCGCCTGGATACACTGAAGTTATTAATTTACTCCAGAGACACTGCCAACCCCGGTGGCCCAGACACACTATGCTATGGGGATACCTTGAATTTGAGTGTCACAGGGGGTACTCAGTGGAGCTGGAGCCCTGCATACCACATGGACGACAGTTCTGCACGGCAACCCCTTATTTGGCCTGACACATCTCTGGTTTATCGGATCACTATTTCAGATAGTTCTGGTTGTGGGCAAGCCGATACTGCGTTCAAAAGCGTGTACGTCAAAGACAAACCTACATTGCAGTCGACATTTTCAGATTCAACGATATGCCCTATAGACAGTATGGAGCTTAAAGTAACAGCTAGTGGTGGTGATTCTGGATCTTACACAGTCTCGTGGTATCGCAATGCATTTGGTTCTTCAAATCTGATTATTTCCAAACAATTGTCTAAAAATACAGATAGTATT